>CALBJS010000083.1 GCA_937892995.1 uncultured Peptococcaceae bacterium
TCCACGAAGGAACTGTCTGGACACTATATCTGGGCAAGGCCCTCAGTGAAAAACTGGAAACCCTGTCGGCTAAATAGCGGTCGGCCAATTCTGGGTATGGGTTTTGCCCCAATTGAAGAATCCCATGTGGCAGTTGTGTAATAGATGCGGTTGCCACCAACAAATGCCCAATTGTCCCTATATTAGGGTTTACATAATCGACTAATTCTTTGTTGGTTTTGTCGTTGCATGAAGTCATTGCGTGTGCTAGTATGACACAACTGATAAATAAAAGTAAATAATATTTCATTTTATAAATGTTTATCAAATTCACAAAAATAATTTATAATACGTATGCGCTTATATAGAAGCACATACGTATTATTCAAATTAGTCAAAAAACCTCATTTGTGATATGATTTGTTGAGTTTTTAGACAGATGAGGTTATAGCAATTAGATACCAAATAAATATAATCTAAAGACTTGCCAATTGATTGGTTACAATCAGGTCGAGGTACTATCATATCACAAAATTGTGCTTGTTGTACTATTTACATTAGAACAGTCGATTGTCATTGTTTTTAGAATTCACGTCATTCCATTCAAATTTATGAGAATGCAATAAACTATTTGAAATAGACAATCGAATAATGTAATCATTGCTTTAAGCTAATCCCAACCAGGGTTTTGTGGTTTTAGCTTTGGATTTGCATTTATCTCATCAGAAGGAATAGGCCATAATAAATATTGCTCCTTAAATGTTACCCCACTTTCGTTTAAAAAAGTAAACGCATCTACAAATTTCCCAGCTTTTAAATTATAAACCTTATGTGTCCTTTGAATATCAAAATATGCCTTATTCTCATAGGCAAGCTCATGATATCTTTCTTTCCAGATAAATTCGCGGAACGTTTCTTTAGTAAATGTTCCCAATGCAGGAGTTGATAGTTCTGCTCTATTTCGAATAGTTATTAATTGTTGAAGTGCCTTATCAGTTGGCCCGTTTACTTCATTAGTAGCTTCTGCATAAATTAACATTATTTCAGGTAATCGAAGTAAGGTCCAATTTTCATCGGATTTTTGATCGCCGTTTTCACCAGCTGCTTCTTCCAACCAATATTTGTAGAGCCCGTACCCTCCAAATTTTATCTCAATTCCGTTTTTAATATAACTAGAAAAGAAATATTGTTTTTCCCGTGCTCGTTTATCACCAGTCTCATAGGATTCTACAAATGCATCAATAGGAGTTAATGAACCATATTCATCTGCAAATTTAGATATGCCAGATTTTTCTGGAATGATAAGTTGGGCTATGCCATTTGTTCCCAAATCATTAGTACCCATCAAAACCTGTACTTGTAAAATAAATTCATTCTTTAACTTATGGGCCCTATCGTGCAAATAAGCATAATCTGAAAATAAGGGAGAATACCAACCGCCATCAATAACTTCTTCTGCCTTATTAGCTGCCAGTGTGTAGTACTCACCTCCTTTGTTTAATGGAAACCCCGCCATTGTAAGATAAACACTGGCCATTAAAGATTTAACCATGCCTAAGCAGACCTTCCCATTTGGATCATAATTTGGTAATCCTGATGTTTCTGCATTCTTCAGATCCGAAACTATCTGTTCGTATATTTTATCTACAGATGTACGTTCTGGATAAAAATTCGGATTTGCTGTTGTCATTATATCTGTAATTAACGGAATATCTCCATATAATCTGACTAAATGGTAATAATAGAATGCTCTTAAAAAATAAACCTCCCCCATGAGGGATTTCTTTTTATTATCATCCATATTGACTTCAGGAAGCTTTTCTATAACCTGATTGGCATTCGCAATTGCTTTGTAAAAACCAACCCAAACATGTTTAAATGGTAATTCTGTTGCAGCACTTCTTTGACCAATTAAGTTGTTGTTATGCGCACTTTGCCCAAGGGTTTTTGAATGACCTACTGGTAACTCTATAGAGATAAAAGGTGATTCACCGTAATTGGATCGCATGATAAATGTATTTAATCCTGTATAGGCACCAATAACAGCCGTTTGAGCCTGATTTGCATTAATAAAATAATTTTCTTGCGTAATTGTTGATTTGTTATCTTCTTCCAAAAAACTCAGACAGCTATTGAAGAAAAGCAATATAATTATTAAAGCAGACTCTCTCAATGTTTGAAATAATATCTTCATAATATTCATTTTAAATAATTAAAAGCTAATATTTAATCCAAAGGTAAAAGACTTTGCCTTTGGGTAATCGGCAAATACAATTCCTTGTGCAAAAGGATTAGAGTAGGTTGAAACTTCTGGATCATATCCAGGATATTTGGTAATCAGGAATAAATTCTGGGCTGATAGAGACAATCTCAGACTTTTTACTCTTAGTCGTGAACAATAAGTTGATGAAAGGTTATATCCGAGGCTTATGTTTTTGCCCCTTACAAATGAGCCTGGTTTTACTCTTCGAGTGTCTTTATTTGACCAATAACCTGCAGAGGAAGGTCTCCATTGTTCAATCATGGTATTTTGATTATCTGGAGTCCAAGCGTCCAAAACAGTTGATAGACTATTTGCAAGTCCTTGCCTAGCTTCGTTACTACCAATTTGATCCATATATACGTCATTTCCATAACTATATTGAAGCTCAAAAACCAGATCCAAATTTCCATACGTGAATGTATTGGTAAACGTTCCATAAAAGTCTGGAAGTCCCTTGCCAAGAATTGTGCGATCAGATTCATTTATTTTTCCGTCGTTATTTATATCTCTAATTTTTGCATCGCCAGGTTTTTTCCCGTATTTAGCTGCTTCAACCTCTTCGCCTGTGCTCCAAACGCCATCACGTATGTATCCGAAAAATGAGCCCACAGATTCACCAACTCTTAATATATTTGTATAGGACGGACCTGGTAAAATATCTTCATTATTCACACCTAATGCAGTAATTTTATTTTTTAGAGTTGAAATATTGAAAACTGAATTCCAGGAAAAATTAGTCGTCTGAATATTTTTCGAATTGAATGTAAACTCAAACCCTCTGTTCTGCATACTTCCAATATTACGGGTCATGGTAGAGTATCCGCTTGAAGAGGGGACAGGTGCTGACATTAATAGGTCTGTAGTATTTTTGATGTAATAATCAACTACAAAAGAAAATCTTTCATTTTTTAATCCCAGATCAAAACCAATGTCAAATTGTCCTGTTTTTTCCCAACGAAGCAGTGGATTTGCCAAAGTTCCTACTCCAACACCAGATTGCCTGATACCTCCTAATGGATATGCATTTGTACTAAGTCTAGCCATTGAGTTATAAGAACTGATTCCCGAGTTACCGGTAAATCCATAACTTGTCCGCAACTTTAAATTGGATATTGTTCTGTTATCTTTCAAAAAACCTTCTTGTGAAATTCTCCATGCAAGAGCTGCTGATGGGAAGAAAGCATATTTATTGTGTGCTCCAAATTTAGAAGAACCATCAAATCGCCCTGTGGCAGTAATCAAATACTTATCCTTATAAGTATAATTTATTCGAGTAAAATAAGACTCCATTTGATTAGCATTATAAGACGAACTTGGTGCTTTTAAAGTTGCCCCCGCGCCTAAATTATACCATTGATAAAAGTCATCTGATAATTTATCAATTACTGCCATAGACTGGAAATAACTATACTTTTGATATTCAGCTCCTAATAATATGCTTAAAAAATTGTCTAAGTTTATTACTTTAGAATAATTGATAAGGTTTGTTAATTGCCAGTTGAGGGAATGACTGTTAAAAACAGATGCTTGATTGCCACCTAATCCACCAACAATATCAGATTTAGTACTATTAAAATAGGGTTGATTATTCAGTATCCGGTTTGCACCAAAAGTTGTGGTAAAATCTAATCCGTCCAAAATAGTAATTTGTGCATAAGTATTGCCATTGAAAGCATCAGAATTGTACGGCGTTATATTTTCATATATCTGTGATAAGGGGTTGTCGCCTGCTTCTAATCCTGCATAATCTCCTCTATAGCCATATGTCCCGTCTTGGTATTTATAAGGAATAAATGGGACCATTTCTATCATCTGCCTTGGCACATTATTATAGCCTTGCCTCGTGTCTATTCTTCTTTCGTTTATCATGGAGTAACTTAATGTCCCTCCAACTTTTAGCCAGCTTGACATTTTGCGGTCAAGTGTTGCACGAGCTGAATATCTAACAAGATTACTCTCCTTAATTATACCTTCGTCATTAGTATATCCAAGATATAATCCATAATTTGTTTTATCGTCGCTACCGGAATAAGATAAGTCATGAATTTGACTAAATGAAGTCCTTGTGGTCATGTCTTGCCAATCAACATCATAAATTGGTTGTGGTACCCCATTGGCATCTAAAGTAAATAATTCGCGATTACCTAAGGTGTTTCCAACAAGATAATTCTTCCGTTTGGCAATTGGATCCATATATTTGTTGTTTGCAAAACCGGTAGGATCAAATTTTTGAGCATTTAAATATGCCTGTTCTTCGATGTGAAGAAATTGCTCAGAGTTTAGGATATCTATTTTTCTAGCTAGCTGATTAAAACTCAAGTATGTCCTGTAATTAATGAGAGCTTCATTTTTACCACGTTTTGTAGTTACCACAATAACGCCATTTGAACCTCTTGTTCCATAAATAGCAGTTGATGAAGCATCTTTCAATACATCTATACTTTCTATGTCATTAGGATTCAATGAATTTATATCAGAGGGTATTCCATCAACAATGTATAAGGGATCATTCGAGGCTTGTATTGATGAATATCCTCTAATCCTAATCGTCGGATTACCTCCAGGTCGACCGGAATTTGTAGAGACATTTACACCTGCTATTTTTCCGGCAAGACTTTGTGACAAATTCGTTGCAGGCCGTTGCATCAATTCTGCACTTCTCACACTTCCTACGGATCCCGTTAAATCTTTTTTTCTTACAGTTCCGTATCCAATTACCACCACTTCATCCAAAGCCTGTGTATCTTCTAATAAGGTAATGTTAAAAATGGATTGTCCGGCAGTGGCTATACTTTGCTCCAAATAACCGATATA
>CALBJS010000084.1 GCA_937892995.1 uncultured Peptococcaceae bacterium
GCTAATTCCGTTCTAAAAGTACCCCCTTCAAAATTTGCTAACACTAAGATTGGTAAAGTTCTGTCATTCAAAGCTGCGGTAATAGCAGGTTGATCATTTACTGAAGTAAGGCTACCATCCCTATTAACCGCATAAGTAAATACAGCAAGGTAGGTTAAATATTCTCCCGCTTCATCTACAAGTTCAGCTGTACGGGTGCCCGTCATCCTAGGATCGACATAAGCATTAGATTCTATCGTTCGTTTCGATCTTGGTATATAAAGGCGTAAACCCACCTGAATATTATTAGGATTCCAAATATTGTTAGTACGGACAATTTCAGCTACTGATACCCCGTAGTGCCTGCTTATCAGCCACAGGCTCTCTCCAGGCCGAACCGTGTGAAACTCACCCCTAGTCGGAACTACTAGTGCCTGACCAACTACAAGCCTTTCGGGATCAGAAATTTTATTGGCGTCTATAAGCTGTTGAAGGGATATCCCATAGGCTTGAGAAATTTTCCACAGGCTCTCCTCCGCTTGAACTACATGAATAATCATGGATTCTTCGTCTCCTTTACCTTCCCAAAATATCATCCAATGAGAACATCACTAAGCTATAAACTATTAATCTTTAATAGTTTATGATCTGGTAAAGAGATTAGAAGCTTATCCCTTTAAACGGCTCGCTTATACCTAATAGCAAAAGTTGTTCCCCCAGGGCCAGAATCTATTTCCATTTTGGCCTCATGTCTCCGAACAATACTGTAGCAAATCGCTAATCCCAAACCCGTTCCATTTTCCTTAGTGGTAACAAAAGGCATCCCCAGCTTATTCATAATACCCTGATCTATTCCTTCTCCTTGGTCCTTTACTGCTAACACCACTTCATCTCTATCAGTATAAGTCTTAATTGTAAGACAACCTCCCGAAGGCATCGCTTCCAAGCCATTACGCACAAGGTTATATATTAACTGATGGGTTTCCTTTTTATCTATTAAAAGGTCAGGGATATCTGCTAATTCAAGCTCTATTGATTGATCATTATGAATGGCATCAGCCAGAATCAAAGGATAGATGGCTTCAATAATAGTATTAAGATTGTATTTACGCAGATCAATCATTTTATGCTTTGCCAAGGAAAGAAACTCAGAAATAATTGAATTAGCCCTGTCTATCTCTTCGATCATCAAATTAAAATAATTGTTATAAACTAAGCATTCCGGCTTACCCTGAAGAATCTGTAAAAACCCACGAACTGTAGTCATAGGGTTCCGTATTTCATGGCCGAATCCAGCCGCCATTTCACCTATTAGATTAAGACGTTCAAAACGAGCCATCTCCTTTTCCACTTGCTTGGCTTCGGTGATATCTTTGGAAACTTCTACTGCTCCGATAATATTATCCTCCTCATCAAATACCGGGAAAGACTTTATCAACCAAGTACTTCCATCGGATTTGTGGATTTCCTTTTTGTATTGGTCCCCTGTTCTTAGGGTCGTTTTAACAGGGCAATCTGGACAGGGAGCACTCGTGCCTTGCCATATCTCATAACAATACCGACCTAATAGCTCCTCTGCCTCTTTTTGTTTATACTCAACGGCCGAGGAATTAAGCCATTTAATTCTCATATCAGTATCATAAAAAATAACTTGTTCTGAAATGGCACTAAGAATTAATTCTTTTTCTTTCTCAGCGTTCTTTATAGTTTCTTCCATTAGCTTCCGTTTAGTGATATCACGTGCGATACCCTGAAGACCAACGGACACACCATTTTTGCTTATTAATCTTGCACTAACCTCAACCCATACTTTTCTCCCATTTTTGGCTAGGGTAAGAATTTCGCAGGGACCAAACTGATTCAGAGTCCCAAACAATTCCTTGCAAAATTCCCGGGAACACATCTCTAAATAATTGGGATGAACGATCTGGCTAAGGTTAAGACTGGAGAGCTCTTCAGCCCTATAACCATAAGTTTTCATCCCCGCACTATTAAGAGATAAGAAGTTTCCATTTAAATCGGTCGTATAGGTAAAGTGATAGGCATTTTGAAATAATTCTTTGTATTTTCTTTCGTTTTCAAGTAACATTTCTATAGTTTTCTTTCGTTCCGATATATCTCGCCGGATACTTGCCCAGGCAATGAGGCCCCCATCTGCTTGACGAACTGCAAAAACCTTAAATTCCGCCCAGTAAATAACTCCGTTTTTCCTTCTCTGCTTCAGCTCTCCCTTCCAATTTTCATTATGACCTATTGTTTTTATTATTTGATCTTGTACTTCTTCTGAGGTCTCTTCGGCATTAAGAATCCCGGCTGACCTCCCCAATAATTCCCAGCTCCGATATCCTGTAATTTTCTCAGTTGCTTCATTTACATATATTATCTTGGCATCAAGGTCCGTAACAATAATACTATCGGGAAAGTAGTTAAAAAGCAGAGAGAATATGTCCATAGTAATTATCCTCCTTACGGTTTTTTCAAAATCCGTTTAAGAATAGAGAATAAGTATCAAAGATGTTTTTTATATTTCTCTGTAAGAAAGAAAATTTCCTTGGTAAATATTGTCGCAATAAGTCAGCTATCAATAAAATTTATCGGCAAAATATTTTCTTTTTTGTGCATTTCTAACACTGCAACTTCTATTTTGGGAAACATTTTTCCATTAAAAAAGCCGGCTCCTTAGAACCAAGCTTTCACTCTTCGTGTAAAAATATTCTTATAAAGTGGGAACTTGCCAACTTATAGGTATAGTATCTTACCCCAGCTTATTTTCCGGAGAGGAGACCAATTCTTTAATTGGAGAAAAACTTAGCCTATGAATGGGGCAGGGACCAAACCGATGAATTGCTTCAAGATGCGATCTTGTAGCATAACCTTTATGTTGGCCAAAACCATACTCGGGATAAATCCGGTGCATCTCACCCATCAATTCATCTCTAACGGATTTTGCCAAGATCGAGGCGGCGGCTATACAGGCACAAAGCCTATCACCACCCACAATAGCCCTATGAGGGATGGAAATAGTCAGTCTGTCCCTACCATCTACCAAAACATATTCAGGAGTAATGGCTAGCTTATCAAGTGCTCTTTTCATAGCGAGCTTAGTTGCTTGTAGGATATTAAGAAGATCTATTTCACCTGGAGTGGCACTCCCTAATCCATAGGCCGCAGCCTGCTCTTTGATCTTTTCGGCGAGATAGACTCTTTTCTTTGCCGTTAATTTTTTGGAGTCATCTAATCCGGGAAGAAGAAAATCCTTTGGCAGGATACATGCCGCTGCCATAACCGGCCCGGCTAGGGGTCCTCTCCCAGCTTCGTCCACTCCTGCGACCAGTTGATAACCTTCATTATGTAGTTCCCGTTCTATCTGCAGAAGCTCATTTATTCTCTGGATTTCTTCCATGAATTTAGCTCCTTATCTTTCATTTCTTTCATTCTTTGCATCGTGAATATTGACACATTTTTCTATAGTCGGATTGGATTCATTCTTTATCCTAATCCATGGTTACCTTAGCTATCTTACCACTTCGAAATTCCCGCAGGAAAATCTGGGCGGCTATGAAAGTGTCCACCCTACCGCCACTTATTAAGCAACCTCTTTTTCTGCCAATGCTCTCTAGGTTTAATTCTTCCTCAGTCAATCCATAATAGTTCATAAGATCTTGAGGATATTCGTCTCTTAACCATTGTAATAACCAGTGAGCAAGTTCTTCCTGATCGAATACTTCATCCCTAACAGCCCCGGTAGCGGCAAGCTTTCGTCCGATTTCCGGATCGTCGAATTTTGGCCAAAGCATACCTGGAGTATCCAGCAACTCTACCCTAGGATGAATACGTATCCATTGGTTCCCGCGAGTCACCCCTGGTTTATTGCCCGTTTTAGCTTGAGAACCGCCAGTGAGCTGATTAATAAGAGAGGACTTGCCGATATTCGGTATGCCTACTACCATAGCCCTAATAGACCTTCCCCGTACTCCTTTGAGTGCCAGACGCTCCATTTTTTCGGCCATGATCTCTTCTAATAAAGGTACAATTCTCTTTATCCCAGTATTCGTCATCGCACTTATAGCTAAAACCGGGCATTCTTTCCCTAATTCGGAAAGCCACTTATCTATCCTCGTCTTATCTGCCAAATCTGCTTTATTCAATAGTAATACTCTCAGCTTATCTCCTAGCAATCCCTTAAGAAGAGGATTTCGGCTGCTTAATGGCAAACGGGCATCTCCCAGTTCCAGGACAACATCGACCCAGCGAAGCTGCTCTTGCAATTTTCTTTTGGACTTGGTCATATGACCAGGATACCATTGAATACTCATTTTCCTAACCCCATCTATAATTAATTTACTCGCCTACTTAGATTCTTCCTATTAAATGGCGAGGTTAAAAAAAGAGCTGAATTTCTCCAGCCCTCTCTTTTACAAGTCTTTCTTCTTTTAGCGGCGTTCTCGAATACGAGCTGCCTTGCCATAACGTTCTCGTAGATAATATAGTTTAGCCCTACGAACAATACCTCTGCGAACAACTTCAATCTTGTCGACCCGTGGAGAATGGAGGGGAAATGTTCTTTCTACACCAACGCCATTCGAAACTCGGCGGACGGTAAAAGTTTCCCTTAGACCATCACCTTTTCTTTTAATCACAAGTCCTTCAAAGACCTGAATACGTTCCCGAGATCCCTCAACAATTTTTACATGTACCTTAACGGTATCTCCGGGCCGGAACGAAGGAATATTATTCTTCAATTGTTGTTCTTCAATAATACGAATATAATCCATTTATTATTCCCCCCTTCCTTGCCTAGATGTTCATTAACTCCTAGTAGGTGTTATCCTTAGAATACCCTATAAGCCAGAGGACCATCCGTTTTTCACACTGTATCATATTATCACAGACCGAAATAATACGCAACATCAGGATATCAATTGTTTGAGTCAAGTAAACGTGGGCAACTTTTTTTCTTTCCTCGTAATTTAGTT
>CALBJS010000085.1 GCA_937892995.1 uncultured Peptococcaceae bacterium
CCTTTAGATTTTACTATCGATGAAGCTAAGACAACCGTTAGCATAATAGAGCAAGCGATAGATTTGTATTTAACATGTTAAGTTATGGGGATGACATATGTTTAGTTTAAAGGATAAGATTTTTGTTATAACCGGAGCTACAAGGGGTTTAGGCAAAGAATTCGTTGATTGTTTAAGTAAAGTGACAGATATAAATTCAATAATTGTTCTGGATCTACCCCAAAATATTATCGATTTAAATATCAATAATAATATTTATTATTTTCCTATGGATTTAAGAGATGTTTGTAGCATACAAAAAGCTTTTAAGAATATTAAAAACTCGTTTGGTCAGATAGATGTGTTAATAAATAATGCAGGAGTAAATAAACTTATTTCAGCTTTAAGCGTAACCGAGGATATTTGGGATAGTATTATTGATGTAAATTTAAAAGGAACATTTTTTGCGTGTAAAGAGGCTTTCCCTTGTCTGGTTCAAAGTAACGACGGCTGCATTATTAATATAGCATCACAGTATAGTATAGTCGGTGGAAAATATAGGTGCCCTTATGCTGCCAGTAAAGCTGGCATTGTATCAATTACCAAGACGTTAGCTCTGGAATGGGCTGGTCACGGAATTAGGGTTAATGCCATTAGCCCAACTATAAGCGTAAAATCTTCGAATGAAAATTTACTTGAATTACCTACTGTTAAAGAAGAACTCTTAAAAAATATTCCGTTAGGTCGTTTTTGTACCTCAAAGGATATTATCGGAGCAATTATTTACTTAGCAAGTAGTGAGGCTGCAATGGTTACTGGTCATAATTTATTAATTGATGGTGGATGGACGGTCTGAAGGTGTTTACAGAAATGAAAAGGTAGGGGATATGAATGTTTTTTGGTATTTTCGAAAAAATGCAACAGTGGGATAGCAATTACGAAGTTCAAAGTCTTTATCAAAGTTATTTTGCTGATCTATATGATAAATTAACGCAAGAGACTAAATATGATTTGGAGTTTTATGACAAACACACAATCTTATGTAGGGGGGATATATTAGAGCTTGCTTGTGGTTCGGGAAGGATTCTATTATATCTTGCCAGCAAAGGTTTCAATGTTACGGGAATAGACCTATCAGAGGATATGCTTGATATATTGCGCAATAAGCTTTCTCAACAACCTATCGATGTACAATCCCGTATAAAATTGTACTGTGCAGACATGAAAGACTTTTCTTTAAATAAGCTATTCGGCTTGATACTGCTACCAGCTACTAGTATCTCGTTATTAAAAAATTATTCCGAAATCGAAATGCTGTTTAAAACAGTACATAAGCACTTAAGAAAAGATGGTCAATTTATTTTTGACTACCGTGATAATTATTCAAGTACACCTATAACTTATTCACCTCTAATAACCTGGACAGATACAACTCCAAAAAATGAGCAAAGAGTTTTAATGGTTCAGGAATGTAATAATTTTCTTGAATCAAAGTCGATAGTTAATTGTTATTCAGAAATAAAATCAAATGGCCGCAAAAAAAGATTATTTTCCTATTCAGAAAAAGCCATATTTACTTTCGATGGCTTGCAGAAAATAGTCCATAAAACTGGGTTGAAAATAGTTGAAACCCGGGAAATGATAATTTATGAAAATGAGAAATTGAAGATAGTAGTTCTTGGAAAGGTTTAATTATTCGGTTGCTCTAACTCGACAACGAGAGGCTGAATAAGCATCCGGGTAAGCGTGTGTATTAAACGTCACTTAATAGATATGTCGTTGGGTGATGGGCAGCTAAAAAGTAGCTTCTTATTATGACAGGAATGCTCTAATTGGGCACGACAAATTCAACTGTCGGGGAAGGGGTGTTTAAATATGCCATCTCAGGAAGAACTCCTCTTTAGCAATACCAAAAGTAATCAGCAGCTGCGAAATATGCTCCATGCGTTTTTGGTGATTATGGTAATAGAAATGGTTCTCGCCATAATAATTGTTCATGTTCTAACCACCAGCATATCCAGTTTTTTGATAATATCCGGGGTAATCGTATTTCTAGAACTATTTTTAGTATTTTATTATATTGCACCGCTATTAAAATCAGCTCATTTGCTGGGGGAAAATGGACTGACTATTCGCCTGGGCAGATATTTTAAAACAACTATTCCCTGGAAAATGATTGAGAGAATTGAACCGGTATTGGTACAGGTGTCAACCAGGGATACCCTGGGACTTATACTATTCAGAAAAGATGAAAACTTCTATTGCATGGCAACCAACCAGGGAGCGTATGTAATTTCTTTAAAAAGTCCGGTGCTGGTTAAGGCAAAGGACGAGGATAATCCCAAGAGTAAAAGAGGCATGGTTACGTCAATATTTATCAATGTTGATGACTATGAGGCATTTGATAAAGCCCTTAAAAGTCGGATAAAAAATAATGATACCCAAGAAGTAAAAGCCCCGGAATCTGGATCAGAAGAAAAAGCCTTGGTGTTTAACCAGGATAATATCAGTCTTTCCGATATACCCAGACAGATCCGCATTGGAAATCCTCTATTGGAGCTGCAAAACATCTCGTATCAATACGGAAATCATAAAGCAGTAGATAACTTGAGCTTAACCGTTCAGAAGGGTGAAATCTTTGCGCTTTTAGGCCCTAACGGAGCCGGCAAATCCACCACATTGAAAATGTTAACCGGGTTGCTGAAGCCTAAAAACGGGCTCATCCTGCTTGATGGAAAAGATATCTGGGCAAAAGGCAGCGAATCCATACGGAAACAAATCGGCTATGTGCCTGACCAACCGATCCTTTATTTTAGGCTCACTGCCAAAGAACATCTCTACTATAGTGGAAAGCTATTAGGTTTAAAAGAAACTGTTTTGATGGAGCGAATCAACCATCTGCTGGAGTTGTTTGATCTGGTACCGTACCAGGAGCAAATGATTGAAACCTATTCTCAGGGAATGCAAAGGAAGGTTTCGATGTGTCTGGCCTTGATTAACGATCCCCAGCTATTAATTGTTGACGAATTGACCAACGCTTATGACGCCAAGACCATCGCGGTAATTAAGAAGATTTTCAAAGAGAGGAAAGCAGCCGGAAAAACTGTGCTTTTCTCTGGCCATGTGATGGCGGTGATGGAGGAATTGGCCGATTATATCGTTATCATCCAAAAAGGTATTTGCTATGCCTCGGGTACTATGGCAGAATTAACGGCTCAATATGGCAACAGCAACTTGGAGGATTTATTCCTGCACCTAACAGATGCCCAAATCAATAACCAGGTGGGATAATCTAT
>CALBJS010000086.1 GCA_937892995.1 uncultured Peptococcaceae bacterium
AAACAGTCTAGACCTGCTATAAATTAAAACTCATGGGGCTATTCAGCATCCCCTATTTACTAAAAATTCATTTTGGAAAAAATCAACTTTCTGGCTAAAAGAAAGGATAAAAAACTATGTCTAAAATTCTTATCCTTGGTGGTACAGGTCAAACAGGTAGATTGCTATCGCGTCATATATTGGAGTATTCTAAGGCTACAGTGACAATCGGGACAAGATATCCTAACAAAGCCAAGGCATTTATCGATGAGTTGAATCAAAATTACACTGGTATACGTGCATCTGCAATTTATGCAAACGCTTCAGATGCCGAATCCTTACAGGAAGCGTTTCCAGGTCATTCTCTTGTTGTGGTCGCAGCACCCACTACTGCCTACACGGAAAGTGTGGCCCAAGCTGCTCTTCAGGCTGGTATTGATTATCTTGATGTGCAGCTTGACCCTAAGAAATTTGCTTATTTGCAGTCTATTAAAGAAGAAATCGAATGTGCCGGAAAGACCTTTATCACGGAGGCCGGTTTCCATCCTGGGCTTCCTTCCGCTCTTGTTCGTTATGCTGCGGCTCATATGGATTCGATGGAAAGTGCTATAACAGCAGGTTATCTCAATATGGGAAAAGACCTTCCGTATACTGAAGCGGTTGACGAATTGATAGAGTTATTTAAGGAATATCAGGGTCAGGTTTATAAGAACGGTAAATGGACGAAAACGAGCTCATATAATATACGGAAAATAGATTTTGGGGGTGACATCGGATTGAAGCAGTGCTATTCCATGTTCTTTGAGGAATTGCGAACGCTGCCGGAGATGTACCCCTCACTCAAGGAGGTCGGCTTCTATATCTCAGAGTCACATTGGGTGACAGACTGGGTGATTATGCCGATTGTCTGGATGTGGCTCAAAATAAGGCCCAGTGCTGTCAGGTCGATTGGTAAGCTTTTATGGTGGGGAATGGGTACTTTTCACAAACCACCTTATCGGGTTGAACTCCAGGTTAGGGCTTCTGGATTTAAGGATGGGCAGATGATAAAATCCCATGTAAGCGTTTCTCATCCCGATGGTTACGAATTGACAGCCATCCCCGTTGTTGCAGCATTATTACAATACCTGGATGGTACTGCCCGGAAGCCGGGACTGTGGATGATGGGGCACTTGGTTGAGCCTAATCGTTTATTTAAAGATATGGAAAAAATGGGTGTGAAATGTATAACGAACTTTCAATAAAATTAAAAGGCTAATCCGCTTGAACCAAGATGGATACTGCAGTTAACAGCGAGTTCCCAAAGTTTCGGAAATATGAATGTAATAACCAGACTTCGGGAATTGGCGAAACGTTAGGTGAAGCTTTCTGATTTTAAATATTTGAAGGATTGATTATATGCTAATCAATCATGGTATTTGGAGAATAGGTCAAACAATTACAGAGTAAGAGAAATAAAACTACAGAATCATAAGTAGTAATAGTCAAGAGTAAGCTTGTGCGGTAAAAAAAAGGGGGAATCCTGCTTTGACAACATTCAGTCTTTGCCAGAACAAGTAAATGGAGTAGTTGTCGTAGTTCCGCCGAATCAAACAGAAAAAGTGGTTAAGGAGGCGGTTGCAGCAGGAATTAAACATATTTGGATACAGCAAGGTGCTGAATCCTCAAATGCTATTGACTTCTGTGAAAAAAATGGAATCAACGTGATATATGATCACTGCATATTGATGTTTGCCGAACCCTCATTAATACACAAATGTCATCGTTACGTGTGGAGGGTATTGGGGAAATTGCCAAAGTAAACCATACTTCTTTTAATTTCATAACCGCTAAAAAAACTATCCGTATTTTTTAAGAAATTCAAATAAGAAGGGGCGACGTCCTAGAGCACAGTAAAACTTTCGCCCAGTCTTTATTGTATAAGTCATTTACTAAAGAAAGGAAATTGCTTTTTATACCAAGATTGGCAGCATCCTCAAAGAGTTCATTTTCTCTTCCTCTTGGGCTTGCTGATTTTGCCCGTTGGAATATAAAAGGAAATGGAAAAACAGGCTGGCAAGGGAGTAATGTAAATGGAAGATCATAAAGATGACAGGATTGAGTTTCTTGAATTCGAAAATGCCCTATTAAAAGATGTTATTGATAATGTTCATGAAGGAATTTATGCAATCAATACAAATGATGGGATTATTTTATATAACAAAGTAGTTGAAGAAATGGATGGACTAAGACGTGAAGATATTTTGGGGAAAAATGAAAATGATGTTTACTCTATGTTTAACGGCCACAACTTTTCCTCATATGAAAGTCGAGCAAAGCTAAATAGAAAACCAGTTTTAGAAGAAAACTTTAATTATACTCTACCTAATGGAAAAAAAATTAATTTAATAGTTAGTGCCTTTCCTTTTTTTTATAAAGGAAGTCTCGCGGCAATTTACAGTATCGGTCGTGATGTTAAACAAATCGAGAAATTTATTACCAGGACATTAGAAGTCAAGAAACAGCACTTATTTGAGGAAAATAAGGGTGGACAGAATGGAGCAAAATATTTTCTTGATGACATTATAGGCTCTAGCGAAAGAATGACCGAGGTTCTAAGAATAGCTCGTAAGGTTGCAACAAACGATTTTCCAGTTTTAATTATAGGGGAAACTGGCGTTGGCAAAGAACTTTTTGCACAAGGTATTCATAATGCAAGTTTGTTTAATCAAGGTCCTTTTGTTCCAATAAATTGTGCAGCAATTCCTGATAGTCTTCTGGAATCTCTCTTATTTGGAACCGTAAAGGGGGCGTTCACTGGGGCAACAGATCACCCAGGATTGTTTGAACAGGCTAAAAATGGTACGGTTTTCCTTGATGAGATTAATTCAATGCCAATTAATTTACAACCAAAATTATTACGTGCTCTCGAAGAAAAGATGGTACGTAGGATCGGTAGTGATAAGCAGACCAAAATTAACTGTCGAATCCTTAGTTCGTCAAACCAAGACCTATTCAATCAGTCGAAGGAAATGACAATCAGATCTGATTTGCTGTACCGACTTGCAACTATTGTTATAAGCGTACCTCCATTACGTGAAAGGGGTCAGGATATTATTATTCTGTCAAATCATTTTATCAAAAAATTGAATAATAAGTATGGCGTTAAAATTAAAGAATTATCCGAAGAAGTTTCCGATTCATTTCTAAATTATCATTGGCCTGGAAATGCAAGAGAGTTGCGTAACGTCATAGAAAGCGTTTTCAGTATTGTTGATAATAAAGAAAAACAGATCACAATGAAACATATTCCAATATATTATAAACAGAGGCTATTATCACAGAAATATGCAATATCCAATATGGGAGAAGGTGTCGGAACTCTAAAAGAAATAATGTGGATGATGGAAAAACAGGTGATTGAAGATGCTTTACAAAAGAATGACTGGAATGTATCTAAAACTGCCAGGGAATTTGGATTACTTAGACAGAACTTACAACAGAAAATACGTCACTTTCAATTAAAGAGACCCGGCAATTAATCAACAATAGAAACAATCTGCCTTCGAAATCATGCATGCATGAAATTTTATCTATGCATAATTGTATGGATTAAGGACCGTAGTGAATGAAAATTCATTCACTACGGTCCTTATATTATTATAATGCCGAATTAAGTTAATTATAGACTTTTTTGCCTAAGAGTGCTTGTAAACAGGCTTTGAAGGCACTCTTCCGGTTTATTTATACATTAATTTGTACATGGCATTAAATTTGCACTACAGTATTTTGAATTGTTTATTTAAAAATTTATAGAAGAAGGAGAAGAGGTATGGGAAATTTTATTGGGAAAATCTCAGAAAAACGAATAAGTCGTAGAAATTTCTTAAAAGCCAGTGCAGCTTCTGCCGCTAGTCTAAGTTTGATTGGTTGTGGCACTAGTTTAAAGACTCTGGCTGCAGGAGCAACTGCGGCAGCGACTGAAGACAAGGGTAAATGGATTCCTTGTGCTTGCTGGGTTGATTGTGGGGGTCGATGTGTAAACAAAGCTCTGGTTATTGATGGAATTGTCGTAAGGCAAAAAACAGATGACAGTCATCCCGACAGCCCGGACTTTCCCCAACAGAGAGGTTGTATAAGAGGGCGCTCCCAACGGAAACATATCTTAGGTGCAGACAGACTTAAATATCCCATGAAGCGTAAGCATTGGGAGCCCAATGGCGGCGGCGACAAATCTTTGCGCGGACGAGATGAATGGGTACGGATTTCCTGGAACGAAGCACTGGATTATGTAGCTGCGGAAATTAATCGCATTGTTAAAAACTATGGGTGTACGTCAGTTTTAGCTACGGATTCCATGAAAACAGATGTCATTAACCTGATGAATTTGATGGGCGGATGCACTGTTCAATATATGACGGCTTCCTATGGTGCTTGGCAAAACGGCGCGAGGTTTATTGGATCCGGCTATGATGCAATATCAACGTGCAGTGACCGTTTTGATCTACGCAATTGCGATCTTGTTGTGCTATGGGGAGTAAACCCGGCCTGGAGTTCCGGTGGGAATCCCACCTATTGGTTAAAATCAGTCAAGGAGGCTGGTGCGAAATTTATTGGGATCGATCCTATGTTCAACGATACCTATAACACAATGGATGCGGAGTGGATTCCCATCCGGCCCGGCACAGACATGGCCATGCTTTTTGCTATAGCCTATACGCTAATAACTGAAGACGACCCTGTAACCAACCCGTTAATTGACTGGGACTTCCTGGAACGGTGCACGATTGGGTTCGATGCTGATCATTTGCCTGAGGGAGTGGAACCGCAAGAAAACTTCAAAGACTATGTTTTGGGCACGTATGACGGGATACCCAAGAATCCTGAATGGGCTTATGAAATTTGCGGGGTGGATCCTAATGTGATCAAGCAGTTTGCCCTGATGATCGGCAAAGATCGAAAAGTTGCCTTGCTTACCGGTTATGCACCATCCCGTACCTTTAATACCGATAGTTTGCCCCAGCTGTTTATGACCATAGGGGCCATGACCGGGCATATCGGTAAATCGGGACATATGACCGGCATTGGCAACTTTATCAGAGGATTTAACGGCGGGCCGGATATTGCTATGAGTGGTAAAGACTGGTATGACTTATATTCAGCTCATAGCGGCGAGTTTGCGGATCCTCGCAACGGCAGCCCTATAAAGCATGAGGATATTCCTGTGGTTGAATGCAAGGAAATGTGGAACAACGCTCTGCTCAAAGGCGAATGGAAAGATTTCGGTAACGGTTTGTTTGATGAGCTTACACCGCCAAAACAACAAAAAATTGAAATCAAAATGCTGATCAGTAGTTTTGACAACGTTGTTAATTGCAATCCGAATGTTAATCAAGCCATTAAAGCACTAAGAGAAGGTACTGTTGACACGATTATTCGTCAGGATATTAATTTCACTCCTACAGCCCAATATGCGGACATTGTTCTGCCGGCAATTACTCCATGGGAAAGACCGGGCGGGCAGGCAGAGTTTTGGTACCACAATAAGGAAGCAGTATTCTACTATTTCCAAATAATGAAACCAATTTTTGAAGCAAAGGATGATCAATGGATCGTCAAAGAGGTTGCTAAGCGCCTCGGATTTAAGGATGAGGATCTGTTCCCTATTCCCCGTATAGAGCAGGAATTCGTTCATATGCATGAATCAAGGGTGTGTAACGAAAAGGGCGAGATAGAACCGATGGTTACGATTACCCAAGAAGACATTAATGAATATGGTTTAGAAAACCTGAAGAAGTATTGTGAAAAAATTGGCGATGATTCACTGCTTCAACCTCAGGTTGGCAGGCTAACCGTTAAAGAACTGAAAGAAAGAGGCTGCTATCAAACGCCCAGAAAGCCGGATGATGCGTACGTCTATATACCGATGAAAGAGTTCAGAGATGACCCGGAAGCCAATCCTATACCGACTACAGAAAGCGGCAAAATTGAGATTTACAGCAAGAAACTTGCCGAGGTATTTAATGCAATGGGTTATAGCGTTATTAAACCGTATCCAACATACATTGTTCCACTGCAAGGATATGAAACAACTTTCAGTGATTTTAAAAACAAGGTCAAAGGTGAATACCCTTACCAGGTTATCAATCCCCATTACATGGGCCGGCAGCACTCTACAATGAACCAAGTTTCCTGGTTGCGAGAAGCTTTTCAAAATCCGGTCTATATCAGCTCCCAAGATGCTAAGGAAAAAGGATTTGTTGATGGAGATACCATTTTACTAACCAGTGCTTACGGGAAGACCATCCGCCGGGCCTGTGTAACAGAAAGGTTGATACCTGGAACTTTAGGTCTGCCCCATGGCGCATGGTTGGATATCGATCCCGAGACCGGGATCGACAGAGGCGGACATGATAATACCCTTACTTCTTCAGCGGCAGTTGGCCAGGCTGTAGATGCCTATAATTCTTCATTGGTTAATATGGAGAAGTACACCGGCAAACCTCTGCCAAGGCACGAGCATGAGCCGATCAAGACTATTTTTTAGAATTGGATTAATATAAGAAGGGAGACCAAAAAATGGCCAGAAAAGGATTTTATTTTGATATGACCTCTTGCATTGGCTGCCGGACCTGTCAAGTTGCCTGTAAGGACAAAAACAATTTGGAAGTTGGAATTTTATTTCGCCATGTAAGAAGTTTTGAAAGCGGTAAGTTTCCAAAACCAGGATTTCATCATTTTTCCGGTACATGCAATCACTGCGAAAAAGCAAAATGTGTGGAAGGTTGTCCTACCGGTGCTATGTATATTGCGGAAGACGGAACGGTACAGCATGATGATAAGAAATGTATAGGATGTAAATATTGTACCTGGAATTGTCCCTATGGAAATCCCAAGTTCATTGAAGAAACAGGTATAGTCGGCAAATGTGACAGTTGTAAAGATCTTCGTGATGCTGGAGGAAACCCTGCCTGTGTAGATGCATGTGTCATGCGCTGTTTGGAATTCGGGGATTTAGACGAGCTTACCACAAAGCATGGGGCCGGCCTTGTTAAAGAACTGCCTATCTTACCGTTACAAAGTGCCACGAATCCTTCACTACTGGTAAAACCTAAGAGCAGTGCACTCGTATCTAAATTTAAGGAAACGGAGGTGTAAATCCATGGAACAAATTACTCTACTCATATTTTCCATTTGTGTTCAAGCAGCAATAGGTATTATTGTTTTTGTTGCTATTGCCAAACTATTGAATAAAGAGGGCACGTTTAAACTGCCTGTGGTAACAGCAGCGGGATTAGCTGTTATAGGTCTGATTGCTTCACTTCTTCATTTAGGTCGTCCTCTTCGTGCGCTTAATTCTTTAATGTATTTTGCAAGTTCCTGGTTGAGCCGCGAGATTTGGTTTACGGCACTCTTTACCGGATTGACGGTTATCGCCGCTTTGTTGATTTTATTTAAACCTGATGTGAAAAATGCTGCCAAGGCATTAATCCCCATTGCAGCCATTTTTGGTTTGATCGATGTTTATATGATGGCCTCAGTTTATCATTTTGCAAGTGTACCTGCTTGGCAATCCTGCACCACATACGTTGAATTTTATACGACCATGATCTCTATGGGTGCTGTACTTTTCTTGGTTTTAGGCCGGAGTGAAGCTACAGGCATGACGAAAATTGCAGGTATAACGGTAGGTCTAGCCGTTGCTATCCAAGTAGTATCCATGATGATTTACTATGTGGGGCTCGGTATTAATCCAAGCCTGGCGGCTCAGCAAAGTCTCACCCTTATTGCCAATATGAGCATGGCACTGGCAATAAATTTGATCTTTATTTTATGTGGTACAGGATTGATTTTATTCTCCTTAGGAGGAACGAATAAAGTAGTATCTCCGGGCAATACTGCAGCATTAGAAACAGCTGTTACAACGGAAACCGTTTCGGCAGGTTCTACCGGAATCCTTGCCCTCGCAGCAGCAGCACTCGTAATTGGTCTAATTGTTGGGAGATACCTCTTCTATGCGATGATGGTCATTTCCAGGGTTGGATTAAATTAGGCTTGTTTCCCCAACTTTCCCGGTATGAATGCCGGGGAAGTCGGGGAAGTACAAAACAAAAGGCGGTATTTGGAATGAAAACACAAAATGATGAGATTGCGATCATACTTGCGAACCGGCACTACCTTTACCAACTTTTACAGCACATTTTCGGGAATGAACCAAACCTAAATATGTTAGAAATTGCAACAAACGATCATACTATTGATGCTATACAATTGATGGAAAACGGAGATATCAAATTTGATTTTTTTGTGGAATTATTTGATAAACTAAGGAATGCAATTCTAACGGATCAAGAAGCATTGCTAGATAAGCTAAAAACGGAATATACCTATTTAATGATCGGACCAGATAAATTGCCTGCACCTCCCTGGGAATCGGTTTATCGAACAAAAGAGAGACTTATTTTTCAGGAAAGTACCTTAGCCGTACGGCGTGCTTATTTGAAATATCAGTTTTTACCGGCTAATTATCCCCACGAAGCAGATGACCACATTGCCTTGGAATTGGATTTTATGGCCCATCTTGCAAAATTAACCCTAGAAAGCTTTGAAGATAATGGTATTGAAGAAGTCAAAAGGCTTTTAGCCGATCAGAAATCGTTTTTAGATGAGCATTTGTTGGTTTGGATAGATCAGTTTGCCGACCAAATTCAAAATTCCAAAACCCACTATTTTTACCCGCAGATTGCAGTGCTTACAAAACAGCTGGTAGGGATTGATGCGGATGTGATTGATGAGCTTGTTTCACTACTTGAATAAGGAACTTTGTAAAAAAAATCAAATACCTTTTCATCCTGGTACCTGTCTTAACTTCTCAAAAATAACATAGGTTTTATTACTGAGGTGAGACATGGTAACTTTAGAAATTATCACACCCTCTATAGCCGTTATTGTGCTAATAATAGCCTTAATACTTTTTGGGCCTAGAAAGCACCCTAAATCGGGAAAGGTTTGGATAGAGGTATTTAAATATTATTTTTCGGCTCATTTATGAGCCTATTTTTGTTAATTTTAATAGAAAGATGAGAACAGGGAGTACCTAAAATATGGTATAATATGAACGTAGTAACCAGACTTCAGGAACCCTCGAAACGTTATCTGCAATGCCACAAGTGCCGCACGAATTTTCTGAGAAAGGGCTTAGAAATATATTTTCTTATTCTAAATATAACAATAACGGATTAATTTTATAATCTTTCTCCTAGCAGACAAAAAAAGTCTGCTATTTATATGGAAAGTTAACTTGACATTCTTAGGGATGATGGTATTATTGAGTTATGGAAAGTTAACCTTACATAGAAGGGAGTTCTTGAGTGAAAAACCGTGTGGAAGAAATCAGAAAACGACATGGAATTAAGCAGGAAGAATTGGCGGCTGCTCTTGAAGTTACTAGACAAACGATAGGTTCACTTGAAAATGGGCGATATAAGCCATCAATTACTTTAGCATTCAAGCTTGCACGCTATTTCCATATGAGCATTGAAGATATTTTTATTTATGAGGAGGAAAAAGAAAATGAAAAATAGTGTTAAAGACCACTGTCTTGTAATAATAGGTTTAATATTGTTTGTAGCAGGACTCATCATAGTTAAAACTCTCTCTGAGCCACAGGGAGTTATGCGGGCGTTGCCGTATGTCTGCATTGGTATCGGATGTGGTATTTTTGGGCAAGGAATGGGTAACATCATTAGTCGAAAAGCAGTAAAGAACAACCCCGATATTTATAAACAAATTGAGATCGGGAAGAAAGATGAACGCAATATTACAATTGCAAACCGAGCGAAAGCAAAGTCATATGATATGATGATATTTGTATTTGGAGCTTTAATGGTGTCGTTTGCTTTGATGGGAGTGGAAGTGACAGCACTTTTATTGTTAGTTTTTGCATATCTTTTTGTTATTTTTTATGGGATATACTATCGTTTCAAGTACGAAAAGGAAATGTAGGTTACGATCATAATATGTTGTTGATTTATAAATTCACTGCCAACTACCCCTATCGAGTGTTGCATCGAAACTGGTAACAGTAAGGTGAAGCGTACACATAGAATTATATAGGCTATAGGGAGAACCGTAACTTCTGAAGCACATTCAGTCCCGTAAATGGGTAAAAAGCACCGAAATCTATTTTCGAGTGTTTCTTATAGAGTATTCAGGGAGATAATCACTTGCGGTGCATTTTAAGGTAATTTCTATATCAGATTTGTATAGCGGCCATTCACGATCATTCAGTAGAATCTTTGAAACCCATATTGGGACTTCGTCAATTGTTCTTTTTGCTTCTTGCATATATTATCCCTCCATAATTTTGATACATAGCGGATTTGCAGATGCATTTACAAATGAGCTTATATTAGTATTTCCTAAAAACATAAGAATAAAAACAAAGTTGATTAGAATATTTTTTCAATATGGGATATTTAGGTATTAAAAACGGAAAAATCTGCTGTCCATGGAGGTCTTTGAATCTATGGACGTAGGGCATCGGATAACATAGTGTTCCCTTAAGGACTGTTTTCAATTTACATATATAAAATGTAACCGAAGCCCTGGCAAATTGGGCAATACCATTCGTTATTCTTCTATTAGGGCCACTGTACGGGATTAGATTTTTCGCAAATGATTTTTTAATTTCAGCTATTGTAATAGCAGTGATATCTATCGTAATATCTATAGCTACAATCTTATTATTGAAACTGATTTATAAATAGACGGTGAATTAACGTTTGTATGATCATAAGGATTATTGGGGGAAAAATGGCAAATTATAAAGAAATAACTTGTAAGGTTGCCTGTAACAAATTAAAAAGAAAAATACCTTTTGCCTGGGACTTAAATATATACCGAGGCTGTGAACATGAGTGCCAATACTGTTATGCAATATACTCGCACGATTATTTGGGTTCAGAGCAATATTTTGATGATATTTATGTAAAGACAAATATTGTTGAACAATTGGAAAGACAGCTTAGTAGTCCTTCTTGGAAACATGAGGTTGTCAATATAGGTGGTGTAACAGACAGCTATCAGCCTGCGGAGGAACAGTATAAGTTGATGCCCGATATTCTTCGGTTGATGATCAAATACCGTACTCCCTGTATTATTTCCACAAAATCGGATTTGATTTTGAGAGATTATGATTTGATAGACCAGCTGTCACATATTACCTATGTAAATGTAGCTGCGACCATTACCTGTATGGATGAAAACATACGGCAAAAAATTGAGCCAAACGGAGTTGCCTCCTTAAAACGTTTTGCAATGCTCAAGGAATTTTCAAAAACCGGGGCATCCACAGGGCTACACTTTATGCCGATAATTCCATATCTGACAGACACAAGAGATAATGTGGATAGACTGTACGCTCACGCCAAAGAAAGTGATGTAGATTATGTTTTACCGGGTGTTCTCTATCTTCGTGGAAAAACAAAAAAAGTCTTTTTAAATTTTATAAGCAGCGAATTTCCGGAGCTTTTGGCACCCTTGCATTGCTTTATAAAACGGGAGGAGCAGGAAAGGAGTACAAGGATACACTCTATCCAATGGTAAATGAAATAAAAGCAAAGTATGGTCTTTCGAGTAGTTATTCAAAACTGATGAAGGAAAAATCACAACAGAAAGACTTTCAGCAAATGACATTATTCGCTGGATGATATAAGGAACCATGGTGGTATGGTAATTTAGTTGGAAAACGTTTCATCCCTAAACTTAAAAGTGCTAATAACCTTCTCAAATAATTGTTGTTCAGATTCATTAATACCAAAGGAATAAAAAAACATACTAAAAATATTGGAACCATTACTTATATAATATTTATGAGGATACCAGGGAACTTGGTTTTTACTAATGATTCTTAAGCCTTGATAGCCGTTAACCTCAAACAATTCTTTGGATATCAATTCTTCCCCACTTATAACAGAAGGTTGATAATTTTTGAATAAGTCATCTATGGTGATATTAGCTTCGGCTACGGGGACTATTTCGGCAACTTTAGTATCTTGATTATTAAAAACGCTGGAACCGTTGAACATCCAATTATCGGGGAAATGAAGCGAAAACGTTGTCATCTTATAATCGGGTAAAGGTGACCAAGACATTCCTTCGCTATTTATTTCTAACTTAAATAAATACACCCTAGCTTTTAATTCATTCCAACCTGATATTTTATCAGATTCAGTAACTTCAAATTGTTCCTTTTCTCCTGGAATTGAGGGCTGAGGAGGATCTTCTTCGGATATATTTGCCGGCTGCTGTTCTTCTTCCGGCAAATTAGTTGTTTGTTCATTCTCTCTAAGCTGATTGGTTTCATTAGTTGAATCGGTCTTTGTGCATCCGCTCACTACTAAGGATATGCAAATTATTAGTATTCCAATTAAGGTCATCAATTTTTTCATTGTTGTTCCTCCAAGTCTTAACCATTATTTTCAATATTTATTATACATTAGGTATGTTCCGCCTTACAATCTTCTTTTGAAGTTCAGCATACTAATTGAAATAAGTAATTCACGTTATTCTTATCTTGCGTATTTATATAATACGGAGGCTCAAAGGGGGTCGCCGTCTATGGCGACCCCTGAATCTGGGGTTATACGGCATCGAATAATGCAGGGTTTGCGACATCGAGGTAGAACATTAAAGGTAATAACCTGCTTGGAAACGTATTGCTTCAGGACTTATCGAGTATTACAAATCAAATATTGTTAAGTAAGAGGAGTCCAAAGTTATGAAAAAAAGATTTATAGTTGCTATTGTCATGGCGGGATTATATGGGATAATTTATTTACTTAACTTTCAATTCTTTGATATTTATAAACCATATTATATGTACACTGTAAGTTGGACAACAAGAGGAGTATTGCCGGTGGCTGCTTCTATATCCGTATTGGCAGCATTATTCGGTAAAAGGTATTTAACTATTATATCCCTTGTTGGCTATATTTTGGGCATTGTGCTTGGAGAATTGTTTGGAGGATTTGAGGCGAATATGCCACCTCAATATCTTCATCACGGATGGGAAATATGATGTGTATTTAGCTTGTCGGTAATAGCGGGATTATTAATAGAAAAAGGGATCCGAATTGTGAGTTTTGTTAGTATATTTATAGTTATATGCATATTAATAGCCTTGTTTTTTACTCTAGTATTTAAGCAGTTTACATTATTAACAATACCAATTATTATAATTCTAGGACTATCAATTATAGGTTACGTAATTAAAAAGTTGGGAACCACAAAATAGACTACTTTGAAGCTAATAGATATTATTTGTAATTCCCAAATTGCAGCAGTCAATGAAAAAAACTATATCTATTTAGAAGCATCATAGAATGATTTAATTACTGTGTATTATTGGAGCAGATAAAGTATTTTTGCGTAGAACCAAGGATTGTAAAAGTTTGCTTAGATTATGTCTTTTAGTATGATTATGCTCAAAATCTGTAGTTTCAGTTAAACTACATTTTAGGACAGATCCGTAACGATAGGAGATGGAGAGGATTTGTTCCGGCTTTTACGGTGAAATGTTTAATGAGGTAATTACAAATGAAAAGATTTGTGAAGCCTTCTTTAGCCATTTTTGGTTTTGTCATTCTAGCAATGTATGTGACAAAGATTGGTTTAAGAGGGGTATCTTTTATAGAGCATTGGCCTTTTCGGAAGTCTGTCCATATAACCCAGATTTCTTGCTCAATTGACAAGGATGGTGATGGATTGGACGATCTTAGGGATATTGTAGCGGGAGCGAGAGAAGAAGTGGGGAGGAAACCCCGGTACTTTAGTGCTTATTATCAAGGAGGTTATCCGCCCGATAACGAAGGGGTTTGCACTGACGTGGTGTGGAGGGCATTTCGAGATGCCGGTTATAACCTTAAGGAATTGATTGATAAAGACATACGTGAAGATATGTCGCAGTACCCCCGAATTGAGGGAAAACCAGATCCGAATATTGATTTTCGGCGAGTTCAAAACCTCATAGTTTTCTTTCGTAGGCATGGTCTGGAACTTACTACAGAAATAAGGCCAGGTGATGTAGCCAACCTTTATTTATGGCAGGCAGGGGACATTGTCACTTTTGGTTACCCCTATGAACACATTGCAATAGTTTCAGATAAGCGTCGTCCCGATGGTGTGCCATATCTACTTCATAATGCAGGACCGGTTGCTAGCGAGACAGATCAATTACTAAGTTGGCCATCCCCTATAACCGGACATTTTCGTTTTCCACGCTTCTAGTTTTAGACCGTGACATAGTTATAGTTTAGAAATATCAAAGTAATGAAATAAGGAATTAATCGTATGAACTCATTTTACTTTTGCTCTTTTTGTAATTCTCGAAGGCGATTATTAAAATAGGTTTTAATTTGTTCCACATATTGCGGTTTTAGGGTATATTTTCGGAAATAGATATTAAAGTTTCTATCCAAGCCGTAAGTTCCTTGTTCAAACCATTGCTCATCAAGCGTACAGGTTGCTGCAATCTGATCATACAAATAGCCGGATCCCGAAAATGTTTCAAACAGATTAATTAATTCCCTTTCTATCTGTGGATGGGGCAAAACAAGATTAAAAGGTTTTTTATAGTTGCCATATTCATAGGTATCCTCTTCTTCCCAGACAAAAGGCTTTGTGCAAGATTCCAAGATAGCTTGACAGGTTTCAATCATCTTTTCTTTATCTTTAATTTCTAAGGACATTTTTAATACCTCTAATACTTATTTTGCCGTTTATGTTACAACGATACGGGGTAAAAATCAAGCAGGCAATTATTTAGAAAAGGGGATGTACATATTATGGGTAAAACAAAACTTACTAAGGCAAAAAAAATAATATTGATAGCTATATGCATATTCGCTGTAATATGCGGTATTATTTCAAGTCTAATATTTGGAGAGGATACACCTATGAAAAAAATATTTTTGTCCCAAGTGCAAACTGAGTTAGAAAAATGCAAAATAGGTAATGAAATATTAAAGGAAGAAGAAATATCAAATCTTCCCGAACCAGTTCAGCATTATTTTAAATCTTGCGGTTATCTTGGCAAGGAAAAAATGTCAAGTGCTGAATTTATATGGGGCGACGTGAACTTTAAAATGGGTGTTGAAAAACCTTGGTTGAAAATCAAATATCAACAAAATAATTTTGTTACTGAACCAAGTAGAATAGCATACATATATTCAAAAATGTTTGGTTTAATACCTTTTGAGGGCCTGGATAAATATCAGGGCGGGCAAGGAAATATGCTCGGGAAACTGCTGAAGAAAGTTACGTTATTTGATGTAACGGGAGCTGAAATGAATGAATCCGCTGCTGTTACGTTCTTGTCTGAGTCTTTAATCGTGCCTACCTGTGCTCTACAGCCATATATCAAATGGGAGTTTATAGACCAAAATCGTGCTAAAGCAATCCTTGAATATAAGGACATAAAAGTAGAAGGAATATTTATTTTTAATGATAAAGGTGAGTTTACAAAGTTCGAGACCGATAATCGTTATATGGATTTAGGCGATGGTAGGTTTGAAAAACACAAGTGGACGGCCGTAGCAAGTAATTATATTCAAAAAAATGACCTTAAAGTACCTTCTAAAATGAAAGCAATTTGGAATCTACCCCAAGGTGACTTTGAGTATTTTGATGGTACAATAACGGAGATTATTTATAATAACAAACAAAAACTCTAATCAGATTAATAAAAAGATAAAAAAGAAGATTAGGATACATGCAATGTTAGTGACTAATATAATTTAATAACAAGCTAAAGTAGCTAGCAAAACTTGTCTGGCTACTTTAGCTTGTTTGTTGGTTAGAATTGTTAGAACCTTAAACCGTACCCTAGGGCCTGAATAATGGAGTAAGCAACTTCTGCCCGGGTAATAGTTTTACTTGGTTCAAATTTATTACTTTCGGATTTCAGAATCCCTAAACCTGTAGCCAAGGATATATGTCCTTGGGTTTGGGGTGTAAGTTGATCTACATCTTCAAATGGTGGTCGGTAGATATTATTAAGATTAGCGATTTTTTCTAAACCAAGATAACGTATTATGATTTTACTAAACATTTCTCTAGAAATATTCTGCGATGGGCTAATTTCTTCTTTTAACCATCCCTGTTCTTTAGCTTTTTTCAGAACTTCCTCATCCGATAAGGTACTGCTATTCCAAGCTCCATTTTGGATATTGAGTAATGCTCTCAAAGAAGATACGGCTGTGATATTTTCCTTAGGCCTGAAGATGCTGCCGTATTCTCCGAAGATTCCTGCCTGTCCGAGAGTAGTGATTTCCTTCTCGGCTTCCTCTCCGATGATGTCAGTAAAGTGGTAGGGGCCGGGCTGTTCAGACAAAGGTTTGCCTTGCCAGTCTAGAAAGTTTCCGGTTAGGGCATCAATAATTTCGGATACTTTATTGCTTTCATTAGATGGTTGATAAACCAATTTCGCTTCCTTTGGTTCCCCATTGTTGTAAATTAATACATATTTTAAAATCAGAGGCCTAGATTTAAGGAAGATATCTTCGGCTTTTGCCTGGGAAAGTGCTTGGGTTACTGAGGGGAAGTCAAGATTCCACCAATTAAGGTAATAAGAGGTTATTTTTTTAGTTATCAGATCCACTGTGACGCTTAATCCGTTGGAAGTGAATACAATCCCATCGACTATTCGTTCATAGTTAAAGGAAGCGGAAGTTGCGGCAGGTATGGATTCCGAAGGAGATTCTGAAGATTCCTCCGCTTTAAGTCGGACCTGCTGGAACTTAGACGGTTGAATCCGTTTAAGAAAATCCTCGGCAATCTTCTGAGCTTCTTGGCTAGTGATAGCCGAGCTTTGATTGTTATTTGAAGGTAAGGTACGCTTAGGGTTGTAACAGTTGAAACCTATCAATTCTCCGCTTACAGCATCTACCCTAGCATCAATACTTTGAGCTCGTTCTTGCTCTTGAGAAATCCATTCAAAATACCAAACTTTGGTGTCTCTTAGACCACCATCTGTATTTAAATTCATACTTCTCAAGGTTAAGTTAGTAGGGATTTCCAGCCATTGCTTGACAACTTCTAAAGCCTTTTCCTTGGTTAATAGGGTAGTGTTTTGTTCGATTTCTTTTTGTTCTTGAGGAGTTAGGGATTTTAATTTTGAATCAAGACTGTTTTCGGCTACCCCCATTCCTCCAAGCTCTAGATCAGCTCTTGATACCCATTGATTTTGGTTAAGTGCCAGTGGTTTACCGGAAAAAGCATCGATTAGGCCGTTTTTATTTAATTGATAGACTAGTTTCACTTGTTCTTTGTTCCCTGTAGCTAACGGTCTAAAGATAGGAGGAAGGAAATATTGAAGTTCTAACATTTTACTCTCGCTGAATGTTTCGGAAGCCTTTTGAGAATCGATTATCTTATCCGGACTGGGGAGGATAAGGTTATTCCAGTTTAGATTATAAGATGTTACTTGACCGTTAGTAGCATTGATTTGAACATTTACCCCATTACCCTGAAAAGGAATGCCGTTTTCCATTCGTTGCCAAAGGAAGTTATAAGTAGTTGTGCCATAAGTATTAATAGGAATAATATTGTCTTGGTTTAAGAACTTAAGATTAGAATATTTTGATTTAGCTAACCTCTTAACGGTATTATCGGCGATAGTTCTAGCTTGCTCGAGACTCAGGTCCGGTAACTTATAACCTTGCTCTTTCGATGATGATTTCCACAGGTTCATATTGATAATTTCACCGCTTACAGCATCTACTTGAGCTGTCAGACTACCGCTGGATTCTCCTGAAGTCTCCCAATGTAAAGACCAAGCTTGTCGATAGTTATAATTACTAAAGCCGGAACGAAACTCGGTAAATTCTTGGGGAATTTCAAAATTATTTTTAGCTATTTGAATTGCTTGTTCAAGAGTAATCTTCGTTGCTTCTTGTTGAGTACCTGATATGCCGGCATCTTGAAGGTTGGCATTCTCAAGGGCATAGCCTTGAATAGGAATTATTAGTTGGATAACTAGAAAAAAAATCAGGGAGAAGACAATTAAATGGTAACTGGAATATTTCAATGGAGCCCACCTCTCTTTTTTATTTTTTTAATTATAGTCTCTTTAATCTATAAGACGTAAAAACTTCATTAAAATGACGAAGTATCAGGAAATGTTTTCTATACTATTTAGATAAGATAGCCTAAAGTTTCTTTTATTTCTTGGCGTTTAATAGTAAAATAGTCTTATGCTCAGTGTGTGGGGGGAGCGAACTAGTAAAAGATTGGCAATAAAATATTACAGGAGAATAATTATGTTTTCGAAGAAAACTATTAGGGATAAAGCCCAGGTCTCAACCAAAGAGATTCAACTCTCCTATGCGGATACAGATATGATGGGTGTTATCTATCATGCTAATTATTTGAAATGGTTTGAATTGGGAAGAACGCAGTTTATCGAAGATCTTGGATATCATTATCTAGATATGGAGAAAGCTGGTTATTATGCACCGGTATATAAGGTTGAGGTTACTTATAAGCGAGCTGTACGATACGGAGATGTAGTATTTGTAAAGACCTGGGTGGAGGAGAATCAGGGCTTAAAAACTATCTATGGGTATCATATCGTCAATGGCGAAGGGAAAGTGTGTGCGGAAGGTAAAACTACACATGTGCTTGTCAGCAAAGATGATTTTAAGCCTGTACAATTTAAGAAGGTCTTTCCGGAGTGGTTCGATAAATATGAAGAAATTAAGAAAAAATAAACTTTAGTAAAATTTTAATAATTTTGCTTCTTAAGGTTGGATTAAAATTTGAGCATAAGGGTAAATAACAAAAAGCTGAAGAGAGAAAAGAAAACGGTCAAACTAATGATAGAAATCTTTTGTCAGGATAATCATTTAGCAGGCCAAAGATTATGTCCGGAATGCGAGCATCTATATGAATATTCGATAACTAGGATAGCTAATTGTCTATACGCCGCTGAAAAATCGGTATGTGTAAAGTGTAATATTCATTGCTATAGAACGGATATGCAAGATAAGATTAGAAAAGTAATGAGGTTTTCCGGACCCAAAATGATCTCCAAACATCCTTTCTTGACTATTTTGCATTTTCTGGACTTGAAGAATTTAAAAAAAGGATACTTGTTTTAGCGGATCTTCTAAGAGAGCTAACGAATTTAAACTTGAAATAATACTAATTATTTACCAAATATAGTATTATATGAGGTATGAGAAGGTGTCTTTGTATTGCCCATACCTAAGCAGCTAAGAATTTTTTGGGGTTATAGGATAAAAGGAGGTAAGATTTTGGAAAATTTAGAGTTTAAACAATTTGAAGAAAATATGCTTGAAGATCTTAGTGAAATGGCAGCCAATAGTAGTAATATAGATCCCGATTTATACAATAAATACGAAGTTAAAAGAGGGCTTAGAGATCTGGATGGAAGGGGTGTCCTTGTAGGTCTAACCGAGATCGGGGAAGTACATTCCTATATTATCGATGAGGGCGAGATGGTCCCTGTTCCAGGAAGGCTAACCTATAGGGGCATAGATATCAAAGACATAGTTAATGGATTTATAAGTGACGACCGGTATGGTTTTGAAGAGATGACTTATCTGCTGCTTTTCGGGCACCTCCCTAATGAAAAGGCACTTAAGGATTTTGAACGAATCCTTGCGGGCTATCAAAAATTGCCTGAGGATTTTGTCCGCGGTGTGATACTTAAAACCCCGGGTAAAGATATTATGAATATCTTGGCTAGAAGTGTTTTAGCTCTATATTCTTATGATGATAATGCGGACGATACCTCAATTCATAATGTCCTGAAACAATGTTTAAAGCTCATTGCTTGGTTTCCATCCCTAGCGGCATACGGCTATCAGGCCTATTCGCATAGTCATGGAAACCAGAGTCTATATCTCCATAGCCCCCAACCCGGCTTAAGTATCGCTGAGAATCTTTTGCGTATGCTACGCCCAGATGGTAAATATACAAAACTAGAGGCTTCCTTGCTAGATCTTTCCTTGGTACTCCATGCTGAACATGGTGGAGGTAATAATTCATCATTCGTTACTCATGTCGTGACCTCGACCGGAACAGATACCTATTCAGCTATAGCTGCCGCGATAGGGGCCCTTAAAGGGCCGAAGCACGGTGGAGCAAACATTAAGGCCGTCTACATGCTCGAGGATATTAAAGAGAATGTTAAGGATTGGGATGATGATGAAGAAATTGAAAACTATCTTACTAAAATTCTTAACAAAGAGGTATTTGACCGGGCCGGTCTGATTTATGGAATTGGTCACGCAGTTTATTCCATCTCTGATCCAAGGGAAGTCATTCTTAAAGAATATGCAGCTCAACTTGCCAAGGAAAAAGGGTTGGAAGATGAGTTTAATCTCTACTATAAAGTAGATAAGCTTTCTCCCGGTGTTATTGCCAAATATAATAAGATGTACAAGATCCTAAGTGCCAATGTTGATTTCTATTCAGGTTTTGTTTATAAAATGTTAAACATACCTATAGAAATGTTTACCCCTATTTTTGCCGTATCCAGGATATCCGGCTGGAGTGCACATCGTATCGAAGAAATACTAAGTGCGGGCAAAATTATCAGACCGGCTTATAAGAGTGTGGCTCCAAGAAGAGAGTACATTCCTCTTAGTGAAAGAAGCAAATAAAAAAAGTATAGGGAGAGCCCAAAAATAATAATGGCTATCCCTATACTTTTTTATTTTAAGATATTTTAGATATTCTGGGACATTAATAATTAAATTACACCCAACGGATGAAGAAGGTGAAGGAAGACATGAAAAGAATCTTGGGGATATTTTTAAAGGGGATCTTGGTACTGGCACCGGTAGTTCTTACATTTTATATAATATTTAAGCTGTATGAAATAACTGATGGACTGTTTAAAGGTATCCTGCAAAAAGCGGGTATTTATTTTCCCGGGCTAGGAGTCTTTGTTACCCTGGCAGTCATTTTTTTGGCAGGGCTAATCGCTTCGAATTGGGTTACTAATAAGCTTATTTTTTATTTTGAAAGATTCTTAGCTAGGGTGCCCTTGCTTGGGAATATTTACGGGATCATTAAGGATACGTTGAATTCTTTTTCGGCCAATAAAAAGGGATTTACTCGCTTAGTAAGAGTTAATATGCCTAATGATTTGAAACTTTTAGGTTTTTTGACCAATGATGAGGATAAAGTCTTCATTCCCCAGGGCTTTGTAGCGGTTTACCTTATGCAGTCTATGCAATGGGCGGGAAACCTTATCCTTGTACCGGTAGAGCTAGTAGAACCAATAGATGTTTCAGCGGAAGAGGCCCTTAAATTTATTGCTTCTGCGGGGTTGTTAAAAGCTAAGTAAAGTTTCATAATCTATCCCTAACGGGCGAAGGGCCCTAGGGAGAATACCATGAACGGCTGCGATCAAAACACCATAGTTTACTATCGGGATGTTCATTTTTTTAGTTAAGCTGATTCTATGCAACATTTCTTTACGGTTAAGCATACAACCGCCGCAATGGACGATTAGTTTATATTCATCCAGATTATCCGGGTAATCTGAGCCATGAGAGAAATCAATTTTTAACTCTCCTCCAACCATTTGACTTAGCCAGTGCGGAATCTTGATCTTGCCGAGATCATCAGATTGCTGATGATGAGTACAGGCTTCAGCTATCAGGATTTTATCACAGGGAACCAGGGTTTCTATAGCTTTAGCTCCCCTGGCTAAGGAGAGCAGGTCACCTTTATAGCGAGCCATCAAGATGGAGAAAGAGGTTAAAGGTATATCTGAGGGCAGATCTTTAGCAACTTCCCTAAAAGCTTGGGAGTCAGTCACTACAAGCTTCGGGGGTTCTTTTAGAGCAGCCAGGGCCTTCTTCAACTCAGATTCCTTGCAGACGACTGTTAGGCAATCATGGTCCAGGATATCCCTGATCGTCTGGACCTGAGGAAGAATAAGGCGTCCTTTAGGAGCAGCCTCATCTATTGGCACTACTAAGAGCATCATGTCCCCCGGGGAGAGAAGGTCTCCAACTATCGCCGAAGGTAATCTCTCGGTGGGCTTTACGTTACACAAATGTTGCTTAAGTGCAGGGATGCCTCCTTTGGTGGTAGAACTAACAAATAAAGCAGGAGTATTGTCAATATTTAAGATTGAAGGGCTGCCGGAATCTAGGCTATTGCTCGAAAGAGAATGGGCAATAGCAAGTAATTGTTTTTTTAAGGAGATTAATAGTTGTTTCCTTTGCTCTTCATCGATTAGATCTTTTTTAGTGAATACAATTACTACGGGGATATTCTTTTCAAAACTAAGAAGGAATATCCTCTTTTCATAATCCCCAAACCCAGAGGTGGAATCTACTACTAAGAGAGTAACATCAGTTTTTTCTAGGACTTCTAAAGACTTCTTGGCCCTTAATTCCCCCAGAGCACCTTCATCATCCAGGCCTGCCGTATCGATGAGCATAACCGGACCCAGTGGTAAGATTTCCATCGCTTTGTAGACCGGATCAGTAGTCGTGCCGGCAACATCGGAGACCAGTGCGATCTCCTGATTAGTTAAAGCATTGATCAGGCTGGATTTACCGACATTTCTCCGACCGAAGAGGGAGATGTGTAAACGTGAGCCTTTGGGGGTGTCTTGCATATTTTGAACCTCCTTCCACCTGTTTTTACTTTGCTCACTATTCCTATAGTTGAGTTTTAAGAAGAGAATAGTAAGCAGAGGTTTTTGAGAATCTTACGTTATTTTCGTCTTAGTTTTTGTACTGGGGAATGTATTCCGAAAGAAAAATTCTTTGTCTTTAAAGATAAAGATCTCGCTGGCCATTTTTAATTTTTTCTAAGTTATCAGTGGTAAGAGCTTTTATCTTCTCGTTCTGGATTTCTCCAATAAAGCTATGGATAGTTTTTTCTCCTATTTCCTTAGTTTCCGGAGAAGCGTAATCTTGTAGATATTCCTGGAAGGTCATCAGGGCATTGGGAAGGCAGACATTACAGATGTTGCCTGTTTTGGCAAGCTGCATAAACCTATCGCCTGTCCTTCCTTGGCGATAACAAGCTGTACAATAACTAGGCAGATAACCTTGAGAACAGAGATTGGCTAGGATTTGGTCAGGACTGCGCTGATCTTCAACTTGGAATTGGGCAGTATCATCTGGGATTGGTTCTGTAAAAGCACTTTCTTCTTCAAATTCTTTTTTGTAGGCACCTACTCCTGTGCAGGAACCGGCACTTATTTGGGATACTCCCAGCTTGATGACCTCATCTCTAAAATCCGATCCTTCTCTAGTAGAGAGGATTATCCCAGTGTAAGGTACGGCAAGTCTAAAGACAGCGACAATATCTTTAAATTCCTCATCAGTTACAAGGTAGGGGAAATCCTTCAGATTCATTCCGGCAGCAGGCTTCAGACGAGGGACAGAGATGGTATGTGGTCCAACACCAAATTTTTCTTCGAGGTGAAGTGCATGGTAGAGCATGGCCAAGACCTCAAACTTATAGTCATAGAGGCCGAAAAGCACACCGGCACCTACATCATCTATCCCTCCTTGCATTGCCCGGTCCATAGCTGTTGTGTGATAGGAATAAGAAGATTTGGGACCGCTGGGGTGCATTTTTTCGTAAGTTTCCTGATGGTAGGTTTCTTGGAAGAGGATATAGGTACCGATTCCTGCTTCTTTTAATTTACGGTAATTTTCAACTGTAGTTGCCGCAATATTAACATTTACTCTCCGGATCGAACCTTGTTCTTCACTTGTATTGTAGATTACCTTAATAGCATCTAAGACATATTCGATGGGGCAGTTCTTAGGATCTTCGCCTACTTCTAGGGCCAGACGTTTATGTCCCATTCTTTCCAACACTTTGACTTCTTCAGCGATTTCCGCCATGGTAAGTTTGCGACGAGTTATTTTATTGGCATGTCCATAACCACAGTATTTACAATTATTAATACAATAGTTACTTAAGTATAAAGGTGCAAAAAGAACGATTCTCTTGCCATAAATGGTTTCTTTGACTTCGCCTGCGGCAGCATAAATCTCACTTTTTAGCTTAGGATCTGTGGTCTGGAGTAGGATTGCAGCTTCTAGGGGACTAAGGCCTTTAGCCCTTTTTGCTTTGGCTATTATTCTCCTTGTTTCTTCTTTGCCGGCTTTCTTTGCTTGTTTCAGGTCTTTCCAAATTTTTTCTTGGTTAATAAAGTCCACTTTAGAATGTAATTCCGTTTCTTCCTTTAATTGGGGCGATATAGCAACTGTCATTTTGTTTTCCTCCTTAGTTATCTTAAAATTCCATTATTAGAAGATTTACATATTTAATCTTTTATACTAGCGTAGATACCTCGAAAGCTTCACTGAGGCTAATATGATCACCTCTTCCCATATCGGCGATATTGCCTGTTCTTTTGATACGCTCTTGGACCGCCTGCAAGTGAATTCTTGCTTCATCAGGAATAGAGGTCTTACCATTATAAAGAGTGTATTTTTTACGTATTTCCGGGGGCGAAAGATTAAGCATTAGGACGTTAGCACCTGCTTGAAGCCCTTTTTCCCAACCGCGGGAATGGACTGAGCCAAGAGCGGTAGTCGCCGGTAAAAGTACTTCAGGAAGGAGTAACCTTGTGAGGGAAAGCATGATACAAGTAAGTTCAGGATCTCCGCTTGAAGCTAAGGATAGGGGTGTATCTTGATGAGGAATGAAAGGACCTATCCCGACCATATGGGGTTCAAGCTCTTTGAGAAATAACAGATCAGCAACATAATCTTCAGTGGTTTGGGATGGTAGTCCTACCATAAATCCCGCTCCGGTCTGAAAACCGATTTTTTTAAGATCCCAGAGACATTTCTCCCTTGCCTTAGAAGACATTCCGGGATGAAGTTTAGAATAAAGCTTCTCCGATCTGGTTTCGTGCCGCAGAAGATATCTGCTGGCTCCTGCTTCAAATAATTTTTGATAGGATGATGCTGATCTTTCCCCGAGGGATAGGGTAACAGCACAGTCAGGATACCTTGCTTTGATTTTGGAGATCAGAGCAGTAAGCCGCTTATCTGTAAAAAACGGATCTTCTCCTCCTTGCAAGACGAAAGTACGATAACCCAAGTTATAGCCCTGAGTTGTAATATCAAGTATCTCCCCTGCGGAAAGCCGATATCTTTCGCAACGTTTGTTACTACTTCTGAGGCCACAATACGCACAGTCGTTTCGGCAGTAATTAGTAAACTCAATAAGACCACGGAGGAAGATTTTGCGGCTATAGACTTTGGCAGTAGTTTTACGGGCCTGGTCGTGGAGATAGTGTTTATTCTCTTCATCTAGGTTTAAGAGTAATTCGATCAGTTCTTTTCTTCCTAAATTATTATTCTTAGTTAGCTTATCGATAAGTGCTTTCATCTAAATCCTCCTTTCAAAGCAAAGCAATAAAACAAAAATTATTGAATATCAAATGCCCTCTTGGTAATAGTATTTATTAAAATTCACATTAAAAAAACTTTCCCAGAAAGGAAAGTTATACGATTCCAAGGTAAGCCAATTCCGGCTAATTCTTGAGAAGTATCGTGCTTTTCTTTCAGATCAGAGATTTTCTTTTCTGTTAGGAAAACATTAAATTATTCGATTATTAATTATTTGGTTATTTGATTTTGATTATGTTTATGATTGCGTAAGGATTATGTTATCGGTTTAGAAAAGCATAATCAGAAACAGGAATTGCGAGGAGTATTAAAAGTCTTTCTTGGACATTGCTGTTTTGACAGATATTTTATCAATCTTACCAAGTTTACCTGTCAAGCTATTTATTTCATCTGTGTCTCCTAGGACAGCTATCGATACTAGAGATATACTTTGTTCCGGAATAGGGATTCCCATACGACCTTTGATTATGCCTTTGAAAGAGGCTATGGTATCATTAAACTCCTGTTGGGTAGTTTTGGGATCCTCTAGGATGGCACTAATCACGGCTACTTTTCTCATTGGCTGACCACTCTCCTAGTTTAAATAATAAAAATAGACTTTCTTCGCTTGAAAGAAAGTCTATGAAAATCAGAGATACTAGGCATTGCAGACTTCCCTTCCAGATCAGTAACTTTACTTTTCAGTCAGGATACAACTGTTTAGAATATAAGAAATATTCTTATTATCTAAAATACTACCAGAGATCCGAGTTGATTACAAGAAGAGATTTTTCTAAGTTTCTAATGATACCAAGGAAAAGTTAAATCTCGATAAAGAAGGAGATAATATAAAATATGACGAACATTAAATCAATACGTTAATATCAATAAGTCCCTATTATTACGTTCATAATACTATTCCTACCCAAGATAGAAAAGAGATGGTGATAATAATGAATCAGGCTGTCCAATTTGTTTTACTTATTATAGCAATTAATGTTACTTATGTATCTTTGACCACCATTAGATTTATCCTGATGATTAAAGGGTTAAGGGAATTTGCTTCTGTTTTGTCCGTGGTAGAAGTTTTTGTCTATATTATGGGACTCTCCATAATTCTTTCGAATCTTAATAGCTATTGGAATATTGCTGCTTACTGTATAGGTTATGGAATGGGTGTCTATCTGGGAAGTATAATAGAGGAGAGACTAGCTTTAGGGTATATTACGGCGGAAGTGATAGTTGATTCCATAAACAACTCTTTGCCGGAGATCTTGCGTAAGAGTGGTTTCGGAGTAACTAGTTGGATAGGAGAAGGCCGAGACGGGCACCGTTTAGTTATGTTAGTGCTTGCTAAGCGTAAGTACCAGAAGGAACTTTTGAAGATAATCGATAATTCTTGCCCTAATTCTTTTGTTGTTTTTGAAGAACCTAAGCATTTTCGAGGAGGTTTTTGGGCGAGTAGGTTGGGGCATAAGTAAAGCATTATCGCAAGAAAATTATAGTCTTAGGGAGTAGTAAAAATGGGAGTAGAAGAAGTAAGAAAATACTTTCAGGATAGAAATCTTAATTATGAAATTCTGGAATTTGAAGTAAGCACAGCTACCGTGGAACTTGCTGCCAAGGCCTTAGGGGTAGAACCGGGAATGATTGCCAAGACTATGTCGTTCAAGGTAAAAAACGACGAATGTTTGCTGATTCTCGCAGCTGGTGATAAACGAATAAATAATAAAAAGTTTAAAGCAACATTTCAATCCAAGGGAAGTATGTTGGATTTTGAGGAGGTCGTGCAAATTACGGGGCATCCTGTTGGTGGGGTGTGCCCATTCGGTTTAAAGAATAAACTACCGATTTATTTGGATATTTCCTTAAAAGATTATCAATTTGTATTTCCTGCTGCCGGATCTCCGATGTCGACGGTGAAAATAGCCCCGAGGGAGCTACAGGAAATAACAGGTGGAGTATGGGTGGACGTTTGTAATTAATATTGCTTATCGACTTTTGGCAGTGGAATCATATTTCTAATATGAATAACAATGGAAACGGAGGTCGGGATTATGAGTCTGGTTTATGTTGGGTTTGTTCCCCATCCGCCAATTGTAGTGCCGGAAATCGGGCGTGGGGAAGAGAAAGCCAGTGAGGCAACGATTGAGGCTTTTCGAAGACTAGCTAAAGAAGTAGTTAAGATGGAAGTAAAGACTATACTGATAGTATCACCGCATGCTCCGCTTGCCGATGGCGGTCTTGTCTATCTTGAAGGGAATCCTTTGTCGGGAAGTTTTGTAAGGTTTGGGGCGGGGGAAGTACAATTTAAAAAAGAAGTCAATAAGGAGATCCTTGAAGCGATTAAAGAGGATATTTCGGACTCTTTTCCGGTGAAGGCAGAGCTTGACCATGGTGTTCTGGTTCCCTTATATTTTTTAAGAGAAGCTGGTTGGGAAGGAAAGATAGTGGTCTTGAGTATGCCGACGAAAAAACCTGAAGATTACGGAAGAAAGGTCGGACAAATCTTAAGTGATTCCTCCGAGCGTTGTGCCTTGATCGCCAGTGGTGATCTTTCTCATAGGCTTAAGAAAGACGGACCCTATGGTTTTCATCCTGCGGGACCTAAGGTGGATAATATCATAGTCAAGGCTTTAAAGAAGGATACTACCTTAGTGAGAGGTATTCCCCATGATTTATTGGAAGAAGCCGCTCAATGCGGCTACAATTCGTTGTTGTTTGCCTTGGGGGCCAGAGAAGGCTCGGTAAAAGTTTTTTCCTATGAAGGCCCATTCGGGGTAGGATATCTAGTGGCAGAAATCTATCGTTCTTCACCGATTGCCGGTTTTGCCAGAGAATGCCTTACTTATTACCTTACTGCTCAACCTTTCGACAAACTAATAATTCCAGGGGAACCCCTTTTAAAAGAAAAGAAGAGTTGTTTTGTAACCTTAAAAAAAGATGGAAACTTGAGAGGCTGTATCGGTACAGTCCAACCGGTAAGAGAAAACCTCGCTTTAGAGATAAAACATAATGCTATCTCAGCCGGAACTCAAGATCCACGTTTTTGGCCGCTTCAGGCAGATGAATTATCCCTCATCTCTATTACGGTTGACGTTTTGGGGGATATGGAGAAGATTTCCGGAACTGAGGAATTAGATCCTAAGCGTTATGGAGTGGTAGTAAGGCACGGTGGCAAGGTAGGATTGTTGTTACCTCACCTGGATGGGGTAGATACAGTTGAAGAACAGCTGCAAATTGCTAAGCAAAAGGCCGGCATCTTCCCTGAAGAAGAAGTGGAGTTATGGAAATTTGAGGTTGACAGATATTTCGAATAAAGGTTTTTAACTACTTATGTGGAGGATTTTTATGACCGAAGTAGTACAATGTTCCCTTTGTCCACATCATTGTAAACTTCGAGAGGGTCAAACCGGATTATGTAAGGCTAGGAGCCATAAGAATGGGGAGATAGTAGCTCTTACTTATGGCGAAGTAGCAGCTTGGCATCTTGATCCGATCGAGAAAAAACCTCTATATCATTTTTATCCAGGGAGTTGGATCTTTTCGGCAGGGGGTTATGGCTGTAATCTCAAATGTTTTTTTTGCCAAAATTATGAAATCTCCCAAAAAACCGAAAGAGGTCAGCAGGTATCTCCTGAAGAGCTTGCCCGATTATCGACGGAGAATCAATCTATTGGGATTTGTTTTACTTATTCAGAACCTTTAATGTGGTACGAGATGATAGCTCAGACCGCTCCTCGGGTGAAGAACCAAGGAGGAAAGGTAGCCCTGGTCAGTAACGGGATTATAGAGGGTGAACACCTGGAAAAGATTATTCCCTATCTTGATGCTGTAAACATCGATATTAAGGGTTTTACAGAAGAATTCTATCAGAAATATACGGGTGGAAAGCTGGAGTGGGTTCTTAATACGGTAGAAAGATTAGCTGGAAGGGTTCATACGGAGGTTACGACATTGGTTATTCCCGGTTTGAATGACAGCCCTGAGGAAATAAGAGCTCTGGCCAAATGGCTTGCCAGACTCGGGGTTCCTGTGGCCTGGCATTTGAGCAGGTACTATCCAATGTATAAATGTAACATCCCGGCAACTGAAGAAGGGAAACTTCGGGAACTTAAGAAGCTGGCTAAGGAATATCTTCCATATGTTTACCTTGGTAATATGCCGGGGGAGAACACAACATATTGTCCGAAGTGTGACAGGGAAGTGATTCTTAGGGGGTGGTCTGTAAAGATGAAGACTGAGGGTGGTAAGTGTCTGTACTGTGGACAGAAGATCTGGGGAATAGGGTTGCCCTAAATAACACCATTTATCATAGAAAAAGTAAATAATGCAAAAAACATGATCCATAAATTAGGCTGAGAAGTGTTAGGAAGATAGACAAAGCAGCAAGGGGCTATACTGCTTTAAGTTGTTATGAAGATAATTAAGAGAGGTGTAGGGATTGAGCGGTACATCAGCTTCTTCAGACAATATGGTGTTTTACTGGATAGAACCTATAGTTAAGGGTGAGGCTAACTGGATTTTGTTCACAGCGGTATGTCAACAAGGCCTACTGATGAGCGGCCTGGGAAGGGGTCCAAAAGATGAAGAAAGCTACCTTAAGGAGTTGGCGATCCTAGTTAAGAGATATTTGCCGGGTAGTAGTATAGTACGGGATAGAGAAGCTAATCTCGAGGTTATTAAGGAATTAAGAGAATACTTGGGGGGACAACGCCGTGAGTTTGCCATAAAGCTCTATCCTTTGGGTACGGAGTTCCAGTTGAAGGTCTGGCAGGAACTAACCAGGATACCTTACGGAGAGACCTGTAGTTATTCCGATATAGCTAGGAAAGTAGGATGCTCGCAAGGGCAACGGGCTGTTGGGCTGGCGAATAACAGGAATCCGTTGGGAGTCGTGGTTCCTTGTCACCGGGTGATCGGAAAAAAAGGAGACTTGGTAGGTTATGCCGGAGGATTAGAGATAAAAAGGATGCTGCTTGAATTGGAGAAACAGGGAAAGTAGAGATAATTCATGGATAAACGTTACCATACTTTAAATGAGCATCTACGGAAAGTATTCGGGGAAAAAGTAATTAAAGTCTCGCTTGACGCCGGTCTTAGTTGCCCCAATAGGGATGGAACTTTAAGTTATGGAGGATGTATCTTCTGTAGCGAACGAGGCTCAGGCGATTTTGCAGGGGAGAGAGGTTTATCCATAGAACAACAATTCGCTCAAGTACGGGCAAGAACCCTGAAAAAGTGGCCCAGAGCGAAATATATAGCTTATTTTCAGTCCTTCACCGGAACTTATGGATCGACAGAATACCTAAAAATGTTGTATGAAGAAGCTTTAAGACAAGAAGGGGTAGTCGGCCTATCTATCTCTACCAGACCAGACTGTCTATCTGAAGAAATTCTGGCTGTTCTGGCTGAATTGAATAAGAAAACCTATTTATGGGTGGAGCTAGGCTTGCAATCCGTACATGATAAAACTTTGGAATGGATGAACAGGGGACATGATTTTAATTGTTTTATCAAAGCACTTAATAACCTTGAGCAAAGAAATATTAGAGTTTGTGCTCATATTATCTTAGGGCTGCCTTGTGAGAATAGGCAGGAGATGCTGGATACAGCTCAAGCAGTGGCTAGGCTGTCTATTCAAGGTATTAAGCTTCATTCCCTCCACATTTTAAGGGGCACACCCCTTGCCAAGATCTATGCTAAGGAAAGGTTTAGACTCCTTACTATGGGGGAATACATAGAGTTAGTAGTAGATATCTTGGAGATCTTACCGAGAAACATTATTATCCATAGGCTGATGGGAGATGGTCCGGCTGCAGATGTGATAGCCCCGGAATGGACTCGTCGAAAATGGGAGGTCTTAAACGGAATAGACAAAGAGATGGCTAAGAGGGATAGTTACCAAGGGGAAAAAATAATTAAATTTTAAAAAGGATAAATTATTGTCACATAGTAAAACCCCTTCAGGCATCGCCTAAGGGGTTTTATTTTAAAATGATTAGATTTTTTCCTTATTTAAGTTTTTTAATAAATCAATGTTCTTTAATGATTTTCGTAATGCACAATTTTCCCTTCCCAAGTTCTGAGTACTGCCTCGTGTTCGTCCAAGGAGAGAAGATATTGTGGTAGGATGGGCGTCTTACCACCGCCTTTAGGTGCATTGATGATATAAGTGGGCACCGCTAAGCCGGATGTAAAGCCCCTTAAGGCTTCCATAATAGCGATACCTTCTTGGATTGAGGGGATAAAGTGTCTAGTACCTTTTACATTCTTAGCGTGAAATATATAGTAAGGACGTATACGAATCTTGAGCAGCTCCTGGTTTAACTTTTTCATAATATGAGGGTTGTTATTGATGCCTTTTAAAAGGACAGCTTGATTACCTAGAATCACTCCGGCTGAGACTAATTTGTCCGCAGCTATCTTGGCTTCTAAAGTAACTTCTTTGGCATGGTTGAACTGAGTATTAATATAAATCGGAGGGTATTTGGCTAAGATGAACATGAGGTTATCAGTAATACGCATGGGCAGAGTAACAGGTACCCTAGTGCCAATACGTTTAATTTCAACATGAGGGATAGAGTGCAGTTCCCCAAGTAGCCAATCTAAGGTACCATCACTTAGAAGGAGAGCATCCCCCCCGGTTATCAGAACATCCCTGATCTCAGGGTTGGCACGTACGTAATCTAAGGCTTGCACCAGATTATCTCTGTTTTTATGGGCGTCCGTCTCCCCAATGTTGCGACGGCGTTGACAATGACGACAATACATGCCGCAGATATTGGTAACATTTATAATAAGCCGATCCGGGTAACGTCTCGTAATACAGGGTGCGGGAGAGGTAAAAGCTTCACCCATAGGATCATCTTCCCCGCTTGAATCAAGTAGTTCTTCAGCTTTTGGTATTCCTTGAAGAATTATAGGATCATTAAGAGTGTTAAAATTCATCAGACTAAGGTAGTAAGGCGAAACAGCCCATCGATAAGTTCTACCAACTTCAGCGATTTCAAGTTGGTGTTCTTCTGTTAAGGGAAATATGGAATTTAAAGTATTAACATCAGTGATTCTGTGCCGCATTTGCCAACGCCAGTCTTCCCAATCAGCCTGGGTGGCATTGAAATGAGTAAGGATTCTTTCTTTCTGGATAGAGTAAAATTCTGTTAAATTAAATCCGGTGAGTAAATCCTTAGTCTTATCCAAGTAAGGTTCGATCTGTTTTTTCAGTTCTGTGGCCCGAATTAAGGAATAGCCACGCAACTCATTATCACGGTTAAAAAGTTCCAGAGCCAAACGCATCCTCCTCCCTAAAAAACAGTTTAAAAATATAGATTTAAGTTCTAATGCTAATAGAATATTATACTGACAACCAATACTACCACGGGAAGTTGCCAGATGTCAAGAGGGGAAAAATCCAAAATAATTCCTGGGAAATTATTTTGGAATTTATCCTGAATTTACTTATTAAAGGCATAGCATTGTTTTAAATAGGCTATTACTGTAGAATTATGGTGGGTAAGTGGAAATACAATTATCCATTTTCCGAATATATTTGAAAGTAAGGGGATTTGTCTTGGAACTGGCGAGATATCAGGAAATAGCAAATGAGATTGCCCATGCTATTGTCCTGGGGGAATATCGTGAGGGTGATAAGGTTCACGGAAGATCTACGTTGGCAGGGAGATTCAATGTTTCTCCTGAAACTATTCGGAGGTCTATAGCCATTCTTCAGAGTGAAGGAGTTGTAGCTGTAAAGCAAGGAATCGGTATCATCGTTAGCTCCAAAATACAAGCAGAAAAGTTTTTAAGGTCTTTTGATCAAAAGAACGAGGTTCAGCTTTTTATAGAAGAACTTAAGGAACTGATGGAAACGAGAAGGGAAATTGATAGACAGATAGATACTTTACTTACTAAGATTTCTACTTATGCAGATAGATTTATTACTCGCTGGAACGATGTTGCTGAGATCGAGGTTAATGCTAATTCAGCGGCAGAAGGACGTACCTTAAGGGAGCTCAAAGTCCGAGAAATGACTGGGGCTACAATAGTAGGTGTGGTAAGAGATGGCTTTGAGAATTTTTCTCCTGAGGCTGATTATATTCTTCAGAAGGGGGATATCCTTCTCGCTGTAAGTGCAGATGAAGGAAGAGAAAAACTTGAATATTTACTAAAATGATTCGTGGTTAAGCAAATTAAAAACGGGGAGGAATAGAAATGAACCCCGATCTAAAACGTAGATTGCTTGCTAATAAAAAGTATATAATAGCTTTAGGTGTTGGGTTAGAGTTAGCTATCGGCTTCCTCTTCCAGAATATTATATTAGTATTATTTTTTTTAGTTCTAAATGGTGTATTGCTCTACCTAGCCTTAAACTCGCTAGAAATGAAGTGTTTTCCCAAAAGTCCACTCCGAAACCCAGAATTGAGTGTTAAGATCGCTCATGAAACCCTTCCTTATTTAAGGAGAGGATTAAATGAGCAAAATGCTGAAGCTATAGCTAGGATTATTCAAGAGATTGCTCAAGTTGCGGCGGTTTCTATCACAGATTGTGAGAGGCAGCTTGCTTACCTCGGGGCGGGATGTGACAGGCATCATCCGGGGGATAAGATTCTTACTGAAGCTACCAGAGAAGTAATAAGAACTTGTCATCATAAGATAGTGCAGACCCAGCAAGAGTTAAACTGTCCTTTAACAGATAGTTGTAATTGCCCCTTGGCAGCTGCGGTTATAGTTCCTCTTGTCTGCCGGGGTAAGGTTGTCGGAACTTTTAAACTCTATGAAACAAAAGATGGTAAGATGTCACCTGATCTTATAAGACTAGCCCTGGGGATGGGGCAAATTCTTAGTCTGCAGGTAGAACTAGCCGAACTTGACCATCAGGCTAATTTGGCCACAGTAGCTAAACTAGATGCTCTGCAGGCCCAGATTAATCCGCATTTTTTCTTTAATGTCATGAACACTATCATAGCTACCAGCCGTTCTAATCCTAATCGTACCAGGAGGCTCCTTATCCACTTTGCCGAATTCTTTAGGAAGGCCTTAAAATCTAAAGGGAATTTGATTTCTTTGAAAGAAGAGATGGAGTTCGTCAATACTTATCTCGTACTTGAAAAAGCTAGGTTCGGTAAAAAACTTAAAATCAAGTCGGAGATACCCCATGATCTTTTAGATGCAGAAGTACCAAGGCTGTGTATTCAACCCTTGGTGGAAAATGCTGTCAAACATGGGGTCACACCATTGCTTACGAATGGCACTGTGCTTATTCGGGTGAACAGGATTGAGTCGGAGAGTGGAGATTTAGAGTTATTAATTGAAATAATCGATGATGGCATGGGAATTGAGAAAGAAAGATTGAAAGATGTTCTTCTGCCCGGTGTCGGTTCCGGCAACGGGGGGGGCATGGCTAATGTTCATGCCCGTTTACAGGGTTTATATGGAGAAGAGTACGGTCTGAAAATTAAAAGTGAGCCGGGGGAAGGTACTACTGTGAGTATGAGGTTGCCCTATTCCAGGGTGATGGAACAGGATGTTTCTTAAAAAACTTTTGGGGTGTTATCATGTATCCAGGCATAGATATTATCGAGATATCGAGATTTATTAAGGCTTGCAAGAGGCAATCCCGCTTAATGAGTAGGCTTTTTACCGCTAGGGAGTTGGAGGTGTTAAAGGCCAGAAATCCTGCTTCACTGGCAGTGAGATTTGCTGGTAAGGAAGCTGTCCTTAAAGCTTTAGGTACGGGGTTGAGGGGCCTTTCTTGGCATGATATTGAGATTCTGGATAATGAACTAGGTGAACCGATCGTTTATTTGAGTGCTAAGGCTAAAGCTATCGCCGAATCCAGGGGAGGAAAATATGTAAGGATAAGCCTTTCCCACAGCAAAGATAATGCTGTGGCCATAGCTATTCTCTATTGTGGTGCTCTGAATGAATGATAAACAATACTATTCTTTATTCTAATAGAAAAAAGATGATCTATCCCCTCCAAATTACCGCAAGTTACTTAAAGGGGATTTTTTTCTTTTTTATCTAGAAAGTCTACGTTATAATATAAAGTGAGATTATTTTAATTTTAAAACAGAGAGGCTAGGAGGACTACCCGCATGCGTGTTGTAAGTGCCGGACAGATGCGCAGCATCGATTCCAATGCTATTAATAGTTTCGGGGTTCCAGGGGTTGTACTCATGGAAAATGCAGCCCTGGCAGTGGTCAGGGAGATAAAAGAAATTTTAGCTGGAGAAAGGGAAAAAAGACTACGAGGACAAAAAGCTATAATTATCGTGGGCAAAGGTAATAACGGTGGTGATGGTTTAGCTATAGCACGACATCTAAATGTTTTAGGGATGGAAGTAACAGTTTTTCTGTTCGCTAATCCTGGTGACTTAAGCGAAGACGCTAAGCTGAATTATGATCTGTATCAAAAGATGGGTGGAAAGATAGTTCTAGTTGAAGATGAAAAACAGATCCGGTTATTCAAACTCGCTTTGATGCAATCTCAAATAGTAGTAGATGCTCTCTATGGTACGGGTTTTAAAGGTGCTTTACCGGAGCTGACGGTAAGCTTTATCGAAGATATTAATAAAGCAGAAATACCAGTTGTATGTATCGATATCCCTAGTGGACTTGAAGCCGACACAGGTAAGGTACATAATCTAGCTGTTCAAGGAGATCTAACAGTTACTTTCGGATTACCAAAGTTAGGGCATTTTCTAGGTGAAGGTCCCATATATACTGGAAGGCTGGTAATTGACCAAATTTCCATTCCGGAGAATGTGCTTAGTGAAGAGAAAATATTTGCCTACCTTTTAACTGATGAAGTAGTTAAACCTTTGATACCTGTGCGCCATCCCCAAGGCCATAAAGGCACCCATGGTAGAGCGGTACTTATAGGGGGTTCGGTAGGTATGAGCGGGGCTGTGATCTTGGCGGGCAAGGCTGCTCAACGATGTGGGATTGGGCTTTTGCAGATCGTGGTTCCCGAGGCACTAGTCGAAACTGTAAACTTAGGAGTGATTGAAGCTACGGTTTGGCCTTCTAAAGATTATGAGATGTTATCAGAAAGTTCGTGGCCGGTTATAGCCGAACGGATTGAAGGAGCTAACGCCTGTGCCGTCGGGCCCGGACTTAAACAGACGGAATCATTTCTCACGGTATTAAAGAATATACTGAAAGAGAGTGATGTTCCTGTAATAATGGATGCCGATGCTTTAAATCTTATTTCCAGGGAAACTGATTTGCTAAGTCTAAGGAAGGGCAAAGGCACTTTGATTGTTACTCCTCATCCGGGAGAAATGGCTCGCCTTTGTGGCTGCTCTATCGCTGAGGTTCAGGAGAATAGACTGCAGATAGCCGTTTCTAAAGCTTTGGAATGGGGAGCCATCGTAGTATTAAAAGGGGCGGGGACAATAATTGCCTCGCCTGATGGCAGGGTATTCCTTAATTCCACCGGTAATGCCGGTCTTGGTACCGGAGGAACCGGAGATGTTCTTACAGGCTGTATTCTCTCTTGGATTGCCCAAGGAGTACCGCCTTTAGGAGCCGCTTGTCTGGGAGTCTATCTGCATGGCAAGGCCGGTGATCTTCTTGAAGAACAGTTTGGTTTATCCGGATTTACGGCTTCTGAAGTAGCTGAATACTTGCTTAGGGTGAGAAGAAATATTGAACAGTCTTAAATGTTGGAGGAATAAATAAATGGATAATTTCCGTCCTGTACGGGCAGAAGTAGACCTAGGAGCCTTAAGGCGTAATCTTCAGAGAATTAAGAGGTACACGGACAGTGAGATTATGCCTATAGTAAAAGCAGATGCTTACGGACATGGTGCAGTAGAGGTTGTCCGAGTTCTTAGACAGGAAGGAATCAAGAGATTCGGAGTTGCCTTTTTAGAAGAAGCACTAGAACTAAGGAAACATTATCCGGAGATCACTTTAATGGTAATTGGTTCCACTTTGCCGGAATATTCAGAAGTCCTTGTTAAAGAGGAGATCATTCCTGAAATATACCAGATCGAACAGGCCCAAGCATTGTCGGATGCAGCCGTAAGACTTCGGAAAACAGCCAGACTGCATATTAAAATAGACACAGGGATGGGAAGGATCGGTTTTAGAGATAGTGCCTATGAAGATATTCTAAAAATAGCCCAGTTCCCTGGTCTGTTTATAGAAGGAATTTACACTCATCTTGCTACTGCTGATTCTCCGGATCTAGACTATGCACATAAACAACTTCAAGTTTTTGATGAGCTTTATGCCCGGCTTTGTGCTGCGGGTATTAGAATTCCTATTCGACATGCCGCCAATTCGCCGGCACTTATTCAGCTTCCCCAGAGCCATTATGAACTCTGTCGACCGGGTATTATTCTTTATGGACTTCCACCTATGAAGCATAAGGGATTAGAAGCAGGATTCGAACCGGTGATGTCTCTAAAGGCCCGTATTTCACATTTAAAGACAATAGATAAAGGTCATAGCGTAGGTTACGGCCGGACCTTTACTGCAGCTTGCCCAACCCAAGTAGCTACTTTACCGTTAGGATATGCCGATGGATTGCGGCGTTCCCTTTCTAATGGAGGAGAAGTGCTACTTAAGAATAAAAGAGCTGTGATTATCGGCAAGATATGTATGGATCAGACCATGATAGATGTTACAGATATAGAAGGGGTACAAGTAGGGGACGAAGTTACTTTAATCGGCGGAGATCGTGAGAATACTATTACTGCTAGCGAAATAGCTGAGAGTTGTGGTACGATTAGTTATGAAATCCTTTGTGGAATATCAAAAAGGGTACCTAGAGTTTATACTTATTGATTAGATGATGATTCAGCCTTATGTTTTCTTACTATTTCTTAAATAAAGGATTCAAAAAAGTGTTATTTCGTTCCAAAAGGATATCTTTATAATTGCAAATGTACAGAATATAGTTACAATTATAATTATAACCCAAAAGGGTTAATTTTTAGTGCGGAATATTTCCAAGCTAATCAAATCAACCTTTAAACTTGATACAATATTTTATTAGGAGATAGTATAGATGGATCAGATTCAAAAAAGTATTCCTTTGCATCTTCAAGCTTATGAAATCCTTAAGAAACAAATTCTTACAGGCAAGCTGATAAGTGGGGAAAGATTATTAGAAAAAAAGCTATCCCAGGACTTGGGAGTGAGTCGTAGTCCGATAAGAGAAGCGTTAAGAATGCTGGAGCAAGATGAATTGGTAGTATTAAACCCAAATGGATTAATAGTAAATTCCTTAGAAATGTCCGACATGAAGGAAATATATCAATGCAGTATAGCAATTGAGCCTTACGCTGTTAACTTAGCGGCCAGTAATCTGAATGAAAAAGATATAAAAGATTTAAGAGCCTTCATTCAAAAGGCCAGAGAAAGTCATTTGCGGAAGGAATATAATGTTATTGTTGAATTCAATACAGGATTCCACGAATCAATAATTGTTAAATGCGGCAATTCTCGTTTAATCTCTATCATTGACAAGCTAAGAGCCCTGACTATCCTCAGAAGAAGAGCTGAATTAGAATTTTATCATAAAAGGAGCGATGAATATTTATTGGAACATGAAGAGATTCTAGATGCTTTAGCCCAAAAAGATGGGGAGACAGCTGAACTTTTGATGAAAAAACATATTATGAATGATTATAAGGTTTTCGAAAAAATGTATAAAAAATAAAAAAGAAAAATTTATTATGATACTTTTTAGGAATCTTGGTAAGAGTAACCAAGATTCTTTGTGTCTGGTAAAAAAATACTAAAATAAAATATTACTTATTTTAGTATTTTTTGTTGTCAAATAGTTTAACTAAAATAAGGAGTTGTAAAAAATAAAAAATACCTTGCAAAATAGTTGAAGCAGCCTTTAAGAGGAAAATAACTTTTCTTGTCGAATAATACAATAGACTAACGACCGTCGACAAGTATATTAGTAGCATATCATATGTTTTTTCTTAAACTCATTATGTACTCCATAATTAGCAAAGAAGAAGCAAAATTTTTTTATTTATTGAAGGAGGATATTTATGAAAGAGTTTGTTTCCTTAGCGTTAGTGCTTATCCTGACCCTGAACCTTGATAGTAGGTGAAAGATGCTTTCGCTGCAACTTGCTAACGTGCACACCAGAAGTTTGAAAACGAGTTAAGGAAAGATTTAGTTGACAAAATTGTAGAATACTAGGAGACAATATAAATGAATCAGATTCAAAAAAGCAGACTGTTACATCTTCAGACCTACGAAATACTTAAGAATGAGATTTTATCGGGTAAGTTGAAAAGTGGAGAAAGATTATCAGAAAGTAGAATATCACAGGAGTTAGGGGTTAGTCGTAGTCCAGTAAGAGAAGCTTTAAGAATGCTGGAACAGGATCATTTAGTAGTATTAACTTCTAGCGGGCTAATCATCAATATAATGAAAATGTCAGACATGGAAGAAGTATACCAATGTAGAATAGCACTTGAGCCGTATGCCGCAAATTTAGCTGCAAATAACTTAGATAATAAAGATATAATAAATTTAAAAAGCTTTATTAACAAAGCGAAAGAAAGCCATCAAAAGAAAGAATATGATAGTCTCGTAGAATTCAATACCGGATTTCACGATTTGATAGTCGGAAAGTGTGGTAATTCCCGCCTTATTGGTATTCTTGAAAGGCTAAGAGCCTTGACTATACTTAAAAGAAGAGCTGAATTGGAATTTTATGACCAGAGAAATAATGAATATCTGGTTGAACATGAACAAATTTTAAAATCTTTAGCTGAGAAGGATGGAGAAGCCGCTGAATTCCTAATGAAAAAACATATTGAAAATGACTATAATATTTTTAAAAAAAGCTATAAAGCCAAAGATGAAATAGCTTAAAAAATATTGGCAAAAGAAGTCCTGGGTAAAATCAGGATTTCTTTTATTCGTATGTATAGATTTCTTTTGGTAGCTCTATTATTTGGAAAGATAATAAAAAATAATCGGAAAATTTTTAAAAAAGAAGAAGGAAAATCAGAAAAGTAGTCGAATATATACAACATACTGAAGACGGTCGACAAAGATGCATGTCGATAGTCTCCCTTAACTGAAAGGGATTGATGAAATAATTTACCTGGTTTTCACGGATAAATTTTAACTAATAGCAGCAAAAATAATACTAAGTTCTATGCCAAATACCCTTTCAGTTCATTATCTTTATTTTTTAAGAAGAAAGTAGGTGGTTTGATCAAAGGGAATATCGGCCATTAAAAGGCTAAAGGTTCAAAACTGAATATTCTTAAATATTTATGGATGGAGGATATTTATGAAAAAGTTTATTTCCTTAGCGTTAGTGCTTGTTTTGACCTTGACCTTGGTAGTAGGTTGTGGTAATCAAACGGCAAATACCGGAGAACAAGACGGCAATCAGGGAACAGTAGTACTTAAAGCTGGACACTGTGTATCTGAGACAAACCCTTACCATCTTGGGATGGTTAAATTTAAAGAGCTAGCGGAAGAGTATAGTAATGGTACCTTGGAAATCCAGATATTCCCAAATAACATTTTGGGTGCCGAACGGGAAATGGTTGAAGGCATGCAATTAGGTACTTTGGACTTAGCGGTAACTTCTACCGGTGTTCTTAGCAACTTTGTTCCCTTGATGGGGATAGTGGACTTGCCTTATCTGTTTAGGGATAGAGACCATGTTTTTAGAGTTTTAGACGGCGAAGTTGGCGATACGCTATTAGGTAAATTTGAGAGTGTTGGTATTGTTAGTCTTGGTTGGTGGGAAAACGGCTTCCGCCATTTTACCAATAGTAAGAAAGCAATCGAGAAACCGGAAGATGTAAAAGGGTTAAAAATTCGCGTGATGGAAAACCCTGTTTATATGGCTTTTATTGAGGCTTTAGGTGGTGCTCCAACTCCAATCAATGCTGCTGAATTATATACTGCACTGCAATCCGGAACAGTAGATGGCCAGGAAAATCCTATCCCTGCGATTTTTACCAATCGTTTCTATGAGCCGCAGAAATATTTATCTCTTTCAGCTCATACCTACTCGCCGGCTGTATTTCATGTAAGTAAGGCTACCTGGGATAAATTGACTGATGAGCAAAAAGAGGCCATCAAGAAAGCTGAGAAAGAAGCTCGTGACTATGAGAGAGAACTCAATAATCAAATGGCTATTGAGCAAATCGATCAACTGAAAGAAAAAGGCATTTTAGTAAATGAAGTTGATAAAGATGCTTTCGTTGCAGCTTGCCAACCTGTACACCAGAAGTTTGAAAACGAGTTTGGGAAAGATTTGATTGACAAAATTATTAATACTAAATAAGGGTAAAAACACCGTAAAAACTAAGATGGATTAATTTTAATAATTTTTGTACTAATTCATGTTCTTAAAACTGCTATAAGGGAAGTGAAAATGTGCAGTTGATTCTAAAAGGTATAGATCGAATTAACAAAGCAATCACCTGGGGTGTCATCCTGATGTTTGGGGTAATGGCTATAGTGATAATTGCCCAAGTGATTTATAGGTTTGTGTTAAAAGCTTCTTTGCCTTGGTCGGAAGAATTGGCTAGATATCTTATGGTCTGGGTCACCTTTTTGGGAGCTGGGGTAGCAGTACGTACCAAAGGCCTAATCGCCGTGGAAGCAATCGTTAATCTGTTGCCTTCGGCGGTAAAAAAAGCAATTTACTATCTAGTGACTCTGCTTTCGGTCGGCTTAATAGTGATAATGATCTACTTCGGATTTAAAATGACCGGATTCGTCTCTAACCAGTTGTCGGCAGCTATGCAAATATCGATGGCTTGGGCTTATTCAGCTATACCGGTAGGTGCAATTGTCATGTTGATGAATACTGTGGCCGTAATTATCGAAGAGAAGGGAGGACAACCATAAGATGGGTTTACTCCTGATTTTAGGAATGTTCTTACTTGTATTTTTAAGCATGCCTGTGGCCTTTTCTCTGGGTGCTTCTTCTACCATAGTGCTGATGTACCAAGGCAAAATACCCCTAGACGTTATTGTGCAAAGGATGTTTGCCGGTGTCGATTCTTTCCCCCTTATGGCGATTCCTTTCTTTATCCTAGCGGGAAGTTTGATGGAAACAGGCGGTATTTCCGAACGTCTGATTAAATTTGCTACAGCAATGGTCGGTAAGGCTACTGGTGGATTAGGTTTGGTGACGGTGGCAACTTGTCTGTTCTTTGGGGCAGTATCCGGTTCAGCTGCTGCCACGACGGCAGCTGTTGGTGCTCTTATGATTCCGTCTATGGTCCAAAGGGGCTACCACAAGAACTTTTCAGCGGCTACTGTAGCCTCTGCCGCCTCCTTAGGGGTTATTATTCCGCCTAGCATTCCGATGGTTCTCTATGGTGTAGTTTCGGGACAGTCTATCGGCACCCTTTTTATTGCAGGGATAATTCCAGGCTTATTTATCGGTGCGACGTTAATGCTTGTTTGTTACTTCATTTCCAAAAAGGAAGGCTATAAAGGTACCGAACAGGCTACCCGTAAAGAAAAGCTGGTAGCATTTAAAGATGCTATTTGGGCTTTACTGATGCCAATCATCATCCTTGGCGGCATCTATGGGGGGTATTTTACTCCTACAGAAGCAGCCGCAGTTGCCGTGTTATACGGATTTATAGTTAGCATATTTATCTACAAGGAAATCAAGCTGCCGGACTTAAAAAATGTACTTGCTTCTGCAGCAATAACAACTTCTATAATTATGATCATACTCGCCAATGCCTCGCTTTTTGGTTGGATTATGGCTCGGGAAAGAGTACCGCATATGGTAGCAGAGGCCTTTACGAATTTCTCCAGTAGTCCATTTGTTTACCTGCTTCTGGTAAATATTCTACTGCTATTCGTTGGGACTATTTTTGAATCTTCAGCGGCGATCATTATTCTGACCCCAATTCTGTATCCTATAGCAGTTCAAATGGGTATTGACCCTATTCACTTCGGGATTGTCATGGTTGTCAACCTGGCTATAGGTTATGTAACCCCTCCCTTGGGTATCAATCTCTTTATTGCCTGCAATATCTCAAAGCTTCGTATTGAGGATTTGGTCGTACGCTTGGTTCCCTTCCTGGTAACTTTGATAGTAGCACTCTTGATTCTTACCTATGTTCCGCAAATCACCTTATTCTTGCCTCACTTATTAGGGATGTAGCTAAGTAAGTGTATTTGAACTGATTAAATTAGTAATCAATCTAAGTAAGATGATTAGGTTTTAAACCTTGAATATTGAGGAACCTAAAATTGTTACTCAAAAGATGAAAGAGGAGAAAGAGTTATGACATTCAGACCAAAAGAAAATCGAATTTTATCATGTTTACAAAGGAACGAAGTACCTCTCGGAACTCAGATCTATATGGCACATCCTGCCATCATTGAAATTATAGCTTACGCCGGGTTTGACTACTATATGCTTGATATGGAACATTGCAGAGTCAACCCGGAGACAATGGAACACTGCATTCGTGCAGCTGACGCTGCCGGCATAACTACGGTAGTTAGAGTACCTGAAAATAACCATACCCTTATTCGAGGAGCGATGGAAGCAGGTGCCCAGGGGGTAATCGTTCCCCATATTAACACTAAAGAAGATGCCCGTAAAGCAGTTAACGCCTTGCGTTATCCGCCGGAAGGCACAGCCGGGATGTGTCCTGCAATTCGTTCAGCCAACTATTCTGTACCGAGCTGGGACGATTATCTGGAATACCACAGTAACAATACTTCCTTGATAGCCCTAATCGAAAGTCCTCAGGCTGTAGACAATGCTGAAGAAATCTTTGCTGAGTTAAAGTCTGGTGTCGATGCTGTATGGTTTGGACGCGGTGATCTGGCCCAAGCCGTAGCTAAACCTGGGGAAAAGGTAGACTGGGATCCTCCGTACATTAACGAAGCCTTTGAAAAAGTGTTAGCTGTTTCCAAGAAAACCGGAATCCCTGTAATGGCTATTCCTTTCCCCGTTCTTAGTCCCGAAAGTGCGAAGGAAGCTTTAGCAAAAGGTGCTCGCATCATGTTATATTCCATCGATCAACTCCTATTCTATAACCTCTGTGTAGATATTGTGAAAGCTATGAAAGGTTAAAATTCAGCTAAAACAGCAACAATATTCCTCAATAAAATGGCAGCAAAAAAGTATACAAAACAAAAGTAAGAAAAGATGCAGTATCATAAGGACTATTCTTCTTGCTGCCATTATTTAAAGAAAAATACCTAAATATAAAAGTATTATAGACTAGCTAATTTGTAAATAAAATAGCTTTTCAACAAGATAGACTAGCCCCTCTAGAAAGGAAGAAAAAGGATGAAATTTGTTGAAGATATTGATATTGTAATCGAGGGTGGTTTTCAGGAAGTTCCTCCAATAATGATGCATAGGGTTAAACAGAATTTTCCTCGTCCTGTTATTAAGGATATTGAAGGAACTGTCCGAGCAGAATTGGCAAGAGAAGAAATAAGGAAAAGAATCAAACCGGGGATGAGTATAGCAGTTTGTGTAGGCAGTAGGGGAGTAGCTGAAATTCCCCTTTTAACTAAGACTGTGATAAGTATTCTAAAAGAACACAACACTAAACCATTTATTGTACCAGCCATGGGAAGCCATGGGGGAGCAAAAGCTGAAGGACAGAAACTAATTCTGGAACACTTAGGAGTTACGGAAGAGGCCATGGGTGCGGAAATACGTTCTTCTATGGAAGTTGTCAGCCTGGGGGATACCCATACAGGCCAACCGGTTTATATGGACAAAAATGCTTATGAAGCTGACTTGATAATCCTTATTCCCAGAGTCAAGGTTCATACTGATATTAAAGGTCCATTCGAAAGCGGCATTATGAAAATGTTGACAATCGGTCTAGGCAAACATAAGGGCACTTCTTTCTATCATCGATTTAATCCTTATGGGGATATGCATAATGTAATTCCTGTAGTTGGCCAGCACGTAATTGATAACTCCAATGTCGCTTTTGCCCTGGCTGTGGTAGAAAATGCCTATAATGAATTAGCAGTAATTAAAGCCGTACCGGCAGAAAAAGTCCTGGAAGAAGAGCCAAAACTTTTGGAAATATCTAAAGAGCTAATGCCCAGAATTGAAGTAGATGATGTAGACGTATTAATTATTGATGAAATGGGTAAAGAAGCAAGCGGCACGGGAATGGATCCTAATATTATGGGCAGAGCAAGTGCACCTGATTGCGACTGCAGTCAATTCAAGGCTCCCAAAATAAAAAGAATAGTAACCTTGGACCTTACCGAAGGTTCTGAAGGTAATGCAGCCGGAGTAGGTCTTGCTGATATTATACCTAAACGTTTATTCAACAAAATCAGTCTTAACCATACTTATGCTAACTGTGTTACCGGTACCTTGCTTAAAGCAGCTTATCTACCTATTATTACCAATACAGATTATGAGGCTTTTATAGTTGGTATTAAGACCTGTACCTATATGCGTAACTATAAGGATGCCAAAGTTGTCAGAATCAAAAACACCAATTCAATTTTCGAAATACAAGTTTCGACCACCTTGCTAGATCAGGTGCGTAAGCGTCCGCATTGTGAAGTCTTACCTGGTAGTGAACCGATAACCTTTGACGCTGAGGGAAATATGCTTCCTTATGGAGCCAAGTAGCAAAGTCGTATCTGCCAGAACACATTACTGCTCCAGTTATTGAATTGAGGAAAAACAACTATTATGGGACCCAAATTCCCTTACTAGGTAACTAAGGGCCGGAGAGGACAGGTATATCGTGAATGATCAAAAACTAAGAGAATTACTTTTCGCTTATAAAAAAGGCGAGATCGAATTGGATATAGCTTTAAAGCATTTAAGAGTACTGCAAGAAGAAGACATAGGATTTGCTAAAATAGACCATCAGCGTTCCTTGCGCACCGGTTTTCCTGAAGTCATATTTGGTGAGGGGAAGACCAAAGAACAGATAGTTACAATTGCTCAAGGTTTGGCAGCCAGAGGTTCAACAGTTTTAGTGACAAGGACCAACAAAGAAGTTTTTCAAGCAGTTAATTGCAAGATGCCTGCTCAGTTTAACGAACTAGCACGTACAATCGTAGTTGATGCCGAGGAAGTAGTACCTACGGGCGGACAAGTTGCAATCTTAAGTGCCGGAACAGCCGATATACCTGTTGCCGAAGAAGCTGCTGTTACAGCAATTGTTATGGGGAATAAGGTTGAAAAGGTTTATGACGTAGGAGTGGCTGGCCTTCACCGTTTGCTTGGTCGTATTGATTTAATCAGAAAAGCTGATGTCACTATTGTAGTAGCCGGAATGGATGGGGCTTTGCCAAGCGTTGTAACAGGGTTGGTAGACCGCCCGGTGATTGCCGTGCCTACCAGCGTCGGTTACGGGGCCAGCTTTAACGGCCTGGCAGCACTTTTAGCGATGCTTAATTCTTGTGGGAGCGGCCTTGGTGTTGTAAATATAGATAATGGGTTTGGGGCAGCGGTTCTGGCAACTTCAATTGCCCGTTTAAAAGCTTCTAACAATTAAAAACTCACTACCATCAGTATCTATCCACTTTAGCCCGTAAGGGAAGGTTCTCATTTAGCTAGAATTATATCAATATTAAAGATGAAAGAGGAGAAAGAGTTATGACATTCAGACCAAAAGAAAATCGAATTTTATCATGTTTACAAAGGAACGAAGTACCTCTCGGAACTCAGATCTATATGGCACATCCTGCCATCATTGAAATTATAGCTTACGCCGGGTTTGACTACTATATGCTTGATATGGAACATTGCAGAGTCAACCCGGAGACAATGGAACACTGCATTCGTGCAGCTGACGCTGCCGGCATAACTACGGTAGTTAGAGTACCTGAAAATAACCATACCCTTATTCGAGGAGCGATGGAAGCAGGTGCCCAGGGGGTAATCGTTCCCCATATTAACACTAAAGAAGATGCCCGTAAAGCAGTTAACGCCTTGCGTTATCCGCCGGAAGGCACAGCCGGGATGTGTCCTGCAATTCGTTCAGCCAACTATTCTGTACCGAGCTGGGACGATTATCTGGAATACCACAGTAACAATACTTCCTTGATAGCCCTAATCGAAAGTCCTCAGGCTGTAGACAATGCTGAAGAAATCTTTGCTGAGTTAAAGTCTGGTGTCGATGCTGTATGGTTTGGACGCGGTGATCTGGCCCAAGCCGTAGCTAAACCTGGGGAAAAGGTAGACTGGGATCCTCCGTACATTAACGAAGCCTTTGAAAAAGTGTTAGCTGTTTCCAAGAAAACCGGAATCCCTGTAATGGCTATTCCTTTCCCCGTTCTTAGTCCCGAAAGTGCGAAGGAAGCTTTAGCAAAAGGTGCTCGCATCATGTTATATTCCATCGATCAACTCCTATTCTATAACCTCTGTGTAGATATTGTGAAAGCTATGAAAGGTTAAGACTTATAATAATTTAGCCTGTCCTTAGAAGAAAGAGTGGAAGATAACGGGTTAGGATCCATATAAGGTTCCCCCTCCGATTTAAACTTTATTAGGTTTTGAGCCCGTCTTCCTCTCTTTCGTTTTTTAGTTCTATGTTTATTTTTTAGCCGAGAGGTGAGCAATAATTGAAAATAGCATATTGGGATTGTTTTTCAGGCATAAGTGGAGATATGTGCTTAGGTTCGATAGTTGATGCTGGAGTAAAAGTGGAAGATTTAGAAGCAATGCTTAAACGATTAAATATACCGGAATTCAAATTAGAAACCAAACAGGTTCTAAAAAATGGGATCGGAGCAACTGACCTAATAGTTGTATGTGTTGGACAGGATGATTGTAACCATCATCATCATGAAACTAGCCATCGTCATGATAAAAGTCATAGTCATGAGCAAAGCTCTAACCATAATAAACATCAACACTTACAACTCAAAGATATACTAGACATAATACATAATGCTGAAATTGCAGACAAAATAAAACAACAGTCAGAACAGGTTTTTCAAAATTTAGCTAATGTGGAATCTAAAATACATCGAACCACACCCGAAGATATACATTTTCATGAAGTGGGAGCTTTAGATACTATTATTGATGTTGTTGGGACAGTAATAGGCTTAGATTTACTTGGCATCGAAGAAGTGTATGTATCTGCTTTTCCACTGGGAAGGGGTAAAGTCAAATGTATGCACGGTATAATTCCTCTACCAGCCCCGGCAGCTTTAGAGCTATTGAAGGGAAAACCCATATATTATCATGAGTGTTATCAGGAAATTATCACACCGACTGGGGCGGCCTTAGCGGTTACCCTGGGAAAAGGTTTTGGTTCTTTCCCTAAAATGATACTGGAAAGGGTTGGCTATGGAGCCGGCGATTTAGATCTGGAACATCCTAATGTAATGAGGATGTTTATAGGTGAAATTTTATAAAAACAAGAGAAATTAAAAGGCAACTTCTTAGTTTGGAAGGATTAATTTGTGTAATTTATTTTTCATTAATAAAGATAATAAAGTTTCCTCTAGGAATTACTAATAGAAACTACATATACTTAAAAACACGAACTAAATTAGTAACTAGTTATGTCATAATAGCTCTATTTATTCTCCTAGTTGGTTTCATAGGCTTAAATAATGTTAAAATGCTAGGTTCTTCTTTAAACGATGTATATAAAAACAATCTAGTTCCCATAACCCTTATGAGCAATATCCAGAAAAACCTATTATCAATCCGTTCAGAAACCTTATTAATGTTGTATTCTAATGATCAAAATCAAATTAGCAACTCTATGAGCATAATAACACATTTACAAGCTGAGAATGATAAGCTGAGCCAAGAATATTTTAATACAAATTTGTCACAGCTAGAAAAAGAAAAATCAACAGACTTCCCAAAAACCTTGAAGAATATATGGTGTTTGGTGATGTCTTAATTCGTCTGGCTAAAGATAATAAAATTGATCAAGCTAAAGTTATTTATGAAAGGCAAACCGCTGCCAGAGATCAAATTATGGAGTCAATCGAGGAATTACTCAATACAAATATAAAACTTGCCGAGAATTCCAATCTTACTAGTCAAGAAAACAGCTCAGTTGCCTATAAGGTAGTTCTGCTTATTTCTACTTTAGGGATGGTTTTAGCGATTTTATTTGGAATTATTATAAGCAGGGTTATCACTGCTGGGATAAACAAATGTGTCAAGCTGGCAGAGAATCTGAGCAGTCGGCAAGTACGGTGACCAATATTCAAAAAATTATTAGCCAGGTCGAAGCGGCTTTTAAAAATCTTTCCGAAAATGCTAAGCAAGTTTTAGGTTCCCTAAATTACAAAGTTAGATCTGATTACAAGCAAATGGTTGAAATAGGTGATAAATATCAGCAAGATGCTAACCAAATGGCGGAGTTAATGAATGAATTTGCATCTAGTACTGAAGAAATGGCTTTTTCTCTGGAACAAATCTTAGGTGCTATTGAAACGCTTGCTAATTCTACCCAAAATGCAGCTGCAAGTTCAGAGGAAATCACATCTAGTATCTTTGATACCGCCAGTGCAATAGAAAATGTAGCCAAGATCGCCCATAATCAGGCAGGATCAGCCCGAAAACTAACGGAGATGATCCAAAAATTCAAACTTTAATCTCTACCGGAATTATACTTTGTGAACTATTTGTTGTTACCAAAGATCCCAGAAATCCTAACTTTCGCGTAGTAAAGCCAAAACTTAAGTTCAAAGGGGAAAGCTAACATGTCCAAAGTCATTTATCTTATTTTGGCACTGACTAGCGGTTTCCTGTTTGGGATTCAGGCCTCGATCAATGGGGCCTTGGGCAAACGTATAGGTATCTATGAAACAGCACTTCTTTCTAGTTTGCTTACCTCAACAGTTTTAATACTGATTACGTTAATATTTGGAAAAGGTAATATCTTAGGGGCTTTAGGGGTACCCAAGTGGCAAGTAATCGGCGGATTTCTGGGAGCTTTTATTCTGATGACCATGACGATTGCGGTACCACACATAGGTGTAGCATCAACGGTATTTTTTGTAATTGTAGGCCAGATGATAATAAGTATAATAATAGATAACTTTGGTTTTTTTAATGTTCCTGTAATTCCTTTTAACATTTACAGATTTTTTGGTATACTATTTATGATTATTGCTGTGCTGTTAATTATCAAGGGTAATTTTAATAATTAAGGGCTGATATGCCTTTTTTTATTTCGCAATGAAGCTTTATTTTAGGTATAATATAAAGGTTGCCTTTTTAAAAAGTACTAAAAGAGAGTAATAATAGGAAAAATTGTGGTGAAATGAGTGGTATTTAACTTGTAAGCTCATATTTGACTCGTATAAGGAGGGGTTAGAAATGCAGTCTCATGAAGAAAAATTATCTTTTCTTCGAGAAGATTTAGCTAAGATGGGAAAGGTGTTAATTGCTTTTTCAGGAGGGGTTGACAGTACCTTCTTATTATATGTGGCACATGAGGTTCTAGGGGAGAATGCTCTGCCGGTTACCATCAAGTCGTCACTTTTCCCGGCAAGGGAGTTTGGATGGACAGTGGATTTCTGTAGAAAATTGGGACTTAGTCAGCAGGTTATAATTTCTAATGAACTGGATAATCCTGAATTTTATAAGAACTCCCCTGAAAGGTGTTATATATGTAAAAAAGCTATTTTAGGAGAGATATTTAGCTTGGCGAGAAATCTTGGTATCGAATACGTAGCAGACGGAACAAACCTTGATGATTTGGATGATTACAGACCAGGAATGAGGGCCCTTAAGGAGATGGGCATTCATAGCCCGCTCCTTAAGGCGGGTCTAACTAAAGAAAATATCCGGTTTTTGTCCAAGGAAGCGAGTCTTCCAACTTGGAATCTGCCGTCTTTTGCCTGCCTTTCTTCAAGGATTCCCTACGGACAAAAGATTACGAGGGAAAAACTGCAAATGATAGAAAAAGCCGAACAATACTTAATGGATCTTGGTTTTGAGCAGGTTAGGGTGCGGCATCATGGGGATATAGCCAGAGTCGAGGTAACTCCCGAAGAAAGAGTTAAGTTCTTCGACCCTGGCTTTATGGATCAAGTTTACGATTTCTTCAAAAGTATAGGTTTTCTGTATGCGGTCTTAGACCTAAGAGGCTATAGGAGTGGCAGTATGAATGAAAAGATTCTTAGTAAATAAGTTTAATAAATTAATGGAAAACAGAATATCTTATTGTAGAGATCAGCATCTTGAACTATACTTTTAAGGCGTGAAGGTTTTTTGGTATATAATAATAGGTAAAAGATTTTTATAAAACATAAAGGAAAGTGAGAGGTATGAAGGATAAATTAAAGGTAGGTTTAATCGGGGGCACAGGGTTGGTAGGGCAGAGACTCGTATCGTTGTTGGATAATCACCCCTGGTTTCAAATTGAAGCTATTGCTGCCAGTGAACACTCTGCAGGTAAAAGCTATGCTGAGGCTGTAGAAGGCAGATGGAAACTAAAAACTGCGATTCCAGAAGATATAAAATTCTTAACCGTCCATAATGCTTCTGATGTCCGAGAGTTCAGTGAGCATGTTGATTTTGTCTTCTGTGCTGTAGATATGAAGAAAGAGGAAACTAAAGTACTGGAAGAAAAATATGCTCAGACTGAAACCCCGGTAATATCCTGTAACTCAGCTAATAGATTGGTAGCTGATGTTCCTATGGTTATTCCCGAGATAAACCCTGAACATATCCAGATAATTGAACAGCAGAGAAAACGTTTAGGGACTAAGAACGGCTTTATTGCTGTCAAACCTAATTGTTCCATCCAAAGTTATGTGCCACCTATTCATGCTCTAATGGAGTTTAAACCCAAAGAGATTCTGGCCTGTACTTACCAAGCTATTTCAGGTGCCGGCAAAAACTTTGAAGAATGGCCGGAGATGGTGGATAATGTCATCCCCTTCATAGGCGGCGAAGAAGAAAAAAGCGAGAATGAGCCGCTAAAGATCTGGGGAATTATTAAAAATAACGCTATAGTTCATACCTCAGATCCTGTAATTACCACTCAATGTATCCGTGTTCCGGTGACTGATGGCCATCTGGCAGCTGTATTCGTATCTTTCGAGAAAAAACCGACAAAAGAAACCATAATCGACCTGTGGAATAATTTCCAAGGCAGACCTCAAATTCTTGGGCTGCCCAGTGCCCCTAAACCATTTTTAAAGTATTTTACTGAAGATAATAGACCCCAGACTAAGTTGGACAGAGACTTTGGGAATGGAATGGGTGTTACCATGGGACGCTTAAGGGAAGACAAAATCTATGACTATAAATTTGTCTGTCTTTCTCATAATGTTCTTCGCGGAGCAGCAGGCGGAGCCGTACTCATCGCCGAACTGCTGAAAGCTGAAGGGTATCTGCAGGGTAAATAGTGCAGAAAATAAGAATTAATAAGTAAATAATTTGCATTATAGGATACTATTAGGTTTTCCTAAAAACTATAAAAAGAAAC
>CALBJS010000087.1 GCA_937892995.1 uncultured Peptococcaceae bacterium
TTATTGAATAACGAAGAAAAAATTAAAGCACCGGACACCTTTAAAACCAAGAGGGCAATAGGTAAAGGTTTAGAAGATTTTCATTACCGTATCCAGGTAGCCCCCCTGGATTGTACAGGGTGTATGAATTGTGCAGATATTTGTCCGGCCCCCGGTAAAGCTTTAGTTATAAAACCAGCGACTCAGGAAATCGAAATGGAAGCTGAGAACTGGGAATATGCTTTATCCATCACTCCTAAGGAAGACCTTATGGATAGATATACGTTAAAAGGTAGCCAGTTCAGAAGACCACTCCTCGAATTCAACGGTGCTTGCCCCGGCTGCGGGGAGACTCCTTATGTCAAGCTCCTTACCCAACTTTTCGGGGAGCGGATGATGATTGCCAATGCCACAGGTTGTTCCTCGATCTGGGGAGGAAGTTATCCTTCGATTCCTTATACCACTAATGCTGAGGGCAGAGGGCCGGCCTGGGCCAACTCTCTCTTTGAGAACAATGCTGAATACGGGTATGGGATGCATCTTGGGGCTAAACAGATCAGAGAAAAGATTGCCCGACTTATGACAGAGGCCCTGAACATGCCCCTTGCTGAGCAGATCAAGGATGCTTTTCGAGAATGGCTGGATTCCTTTGATGATGGCGATCAATCGAGGGTTGCTTCAGATAAAGTCCTAAAGGCTCTCCAAGGTGACTCCATCGAAAATCCCCTAATCGACGAAATACAAAAAAGAAAGGATTACCTGGTTAAACGCTCGGTCTGGGCAGTAGGTGGTGATGGTTGGGCTTATGATATCGGCTACAATGGTCTTGATCATGTTCTGGCCAGTGGTGATGATATTAATCTTTTAGTCATGGATACTGAAGTCTATTCTAATACCGGCGGGCAATCTTCTAAGGCTACTCAGACAGCAGCTATCGCCAAATTTGCGGCTGCGGGTAAAAAAATTCGAAAAAAAGACCTAGGTATGATGGCCATGTCCTATGGCTATGTCTATGTAGCTCAGATCGCTATGGGAGCCAATATGCTGCAGACTATCAGAGCGATCACGGAAGCCGAAAGATATAAAGGACCATCCCTGGTAATTGCTTACGCCACTTGTGTTAACCATGGGATAAAGAGTGGGATGGGAACGAGCCTTGCCCAGCAAAAAAAGGCTGTTGAAGCGGGATATTGGCATCTCTACAGGTATAACCCCGTATTGAAAGAGCAAGGTAAGAACCCATTTATTATGGATTCTAAAAAACCGAAAGGGAACTTCAAAAAATTCCTGGAGAGTGAGATTCGATATTCCTCCTTAATGAATGTCTTCCCCGAGATTGCGGAAGAGATGTTCGATTTGGCTGAGGCTCACGCCTTGACGCGTTACGAGACCTATCGAAGAATGGCTGAAAATGACTGCTGCAAATAGACATAACCTTATCTCCATACTTATCCGGATGGCAGAGAAGAATATCTTAGAGCACCGTATTAAAAACAAACAACATTTGTCAGGCCAAAAGAAAGATCCGAGATAAGATCGGACAAGAATAAGGACTGCTTCCGAAACTAATTTGGAAGCGGTCCTTATTTTATTGATCATTCCCTATAATTGATTAGAATCTACCCATTCCTTAGCATTTCTGACATCATACTCAGTCGGAATAAGTACTTGCGAGTCCGGCTTTACTTTTTTCCAGTTCTCAATCCAGGCGGCAGTTTCATGATTTTCAATTGGAAGGGCCATAAAACGGTCTTTCTTTTTAGCAACCATAATTTATCCCACCTTTAATATGTCATTTAGTTACAGAATTACTTTTCCTTGATTCAATCCATTCCTTAGAATTCATGGCATTCAAAGAAGTAGGAAACATCAGGCCCGAGATTGCCGGCCTTATGCTTGGGAGACCACTCTCGCCCTTTGATGTATTGTGCTTAAATGTCCCATTATATTTGAACCTTTCAGCCATTTCTATTCACCTCGCAAAGCGATTATTTCCTACTATAGTTTTTGATTATCTACAAAAATCATACATTTTTATTTTGGAAATCATCTTTAGGAGGTCAAATTCATTAAATTATCACCCACAAACCTTCAAGGTTACAATGGGTCGGGTTATTAAGGATATTAAATTCAGCATTGTTTTCTAAAAATGCTTGAAAAGAGGTCCCTAGTTGTGTCAAAATAATATCAATTAACTTTTATTAGCGATACTGCTTTATGTAGAACAAAAAATGACTCTATAAAAATTAAAACAAGAATTAGATGGGGTATTAAAAGATGAATGATCGGATTGAACAGGACTCAATGGGTGAAATCAAGGTACCGCGTGATAAATACTGGGGGGCACAGACCCAGAGAAGTTTGGAAAACTTCAAAATAGGGATAGAAAAAATGCCCGAAGAGATCATCAGGTCCTTTGCTATTTTGAAAAAGGCTTCGGCCAAGGCTAATAAGATCCTTAATAAGCTAGATAATTATCGCTGTGAACTGATCTCCACGGTTTGTGATCAGATCTATTCCGGAGAACTCAATGCTCATTTTCCTTTAGTAGTTTGGCAGACAGGGAGTGGCACTCAGTCCAACATGAATGTCAATGAAGTAATTGCCAATCGTGCCAACGAAATAGCGGGAGAAAAAATTATTCATCCCAATGACCATGCTAATATGTCCCAAAGTTCTAATGACACTTTTCCAACAGCGATGCATATTGCATCGGTAGTAGGAATAGAAGATAATCTTCTTCCCAATATAGAGGGTTTACGTCACACTTTCGAGCAGCTTGAGGAGGCCAATAAGAATCAACTTAAAGTAGGAAGAACACACGTTCAGGACGCAACCCCCATTACCTTCGGCCAGGAAATAAGTGCTTGGCGTAAGATGCTTGAAAAGGATACCATGATGATCGGCGACAGTTTAAAATATCTGAAAGAACTAGCCCTGGGCGGAACGGCAGTAGGAACAGGTCTTAATGCCCATCCGGAATTCGCCTCGTTAGTGGCCCAACATATCAGTCAAATTACTGGCAAGGATTTTGTAACAGCGGAAAACAAGTTTCATTCTTTAACGAGTAAGGATGAGCTTACTTTTGCCCATGGTGCTTTAAAAACCTTAGCTGCAGACTTAATGAAGATTGCTAATGACATCAGGTGGCTTGCTAGCGGACCGAGATCTGGTTTAGGTGAAATTCATATTCCCGAAAACGAACCGGGGAGTTCGATGATGCCGGGAAAAGTGAACCCTACGCAATGTGAAGCCCTTACAATGGTAGCCTGCCAGGTGATTGCCAATGATGTAGCTATTGGGTTTGCAGCTTCTCAGGGTAATTTTCAACTTAATGTATACATGCCGGTGTGTATCTATAATTTTCTCCAGTCAGTCAGGCTGCTAAGTGATGCTATATTATCTTTTAATCAAAATTGTGTGGTGGGGATTACGGCTAATGTCGGTAAAATGAAAGAAAATCTGAATAATTCTCTAATGCTTGTTACTGCTCTGACTCCTTTCCTAGGTTATGAAAACGGAGCAAAAATAGCCAAGACGGCACATGAACGAGGAATTACCTTGGAAAAAGCCGCTGTAGAGCTTGGATTATTAACGGCAGGAGAGTTTGAAAAAATCGTTAGACCCGAAAAAATGATTAATCCCTCAAAATGATCTTAACGTTCTTTTGTAACGCCAAAAGACCCTCCCTGGCTTAAGCTAGGGAGGGTCTTATAGACGTTTTTACGTTTTTACCAGTTGCTTCTGGAACGTGGCTGGTAGCATTCGCGACAATATACGGGTTTATCACCAGTAGGTTGGAAAGGTACTGTGGTTTCTTTGCCGCAAGCAGAACATACTGCAGGGAACATTTCACGTTGAGGACGTGAATATCCGCTGTTTCTGTTTTGGGCTTTTCTGGCTGCACGACACTCAGGGCAGCGGCCAGGTTCATTGGTGAATCCTTTTTCAGCATAGAACTCCTGCTCGGATGCGGAGAAGGTGAATTCACGACCACAGTCTTTACAAGTTAGAGTTTTGTCATTATACATGTAATGACCTCCTAGATTTTTTTACCCGCCACATGGGAAGTACGTACGACATCTTCCCTGCCTTAGGCAACCGAGAAGGTCTTCTTAAATCCACAAGAACTAACGAGCTTAATATAGTATACCCAATAAAAAACAAATTGTCAAAGCAAAGAATCAAATAAATAATAAATAAATTCAGGAAAAATTCAGGGAACCTTTTTCTCAATTAATAAGTGAAAAATGCGTGGTATGATATACTTGAAATAGTAGAAGATTTTCATGAAAAAAGTTGTTTTAGATGTATTTAAAAAAAATATGGAGTGTGTAATAATGGGGAAAATTTTAGTGCTGACAGAAAAGCCTTCTGTCGGGCGGGATATAGCAAAGATTCTGAATTGCCATCAGAAAGGTGACGGCTGTTTCATCGGTTCTAAATATATCGTATCTTGGGCCCTGGGGCACCTAGTAACCCTGGCAGATCCGGAAAAATATGATGAGCGATATAAGACTTGGAGAATTGAAGATCTGCCCATGCTTCCGTCGAAGATGGAATTAGAAGTGATCAGAGAAACTTCTAAACAATTTGGGAAAGTAAAGAAATTGATGAGAATGCCGGATATTGAAGAATTGATTATTGCTACAGATGCCGGGCGAGAAGGGGAATTAGTGGCTCGCTGGATAATCAAAAAAGCGGGGTGGCGGAAACCGATTAAACGCTTATGGATCTCCTCACAAACCGAAAGAGCCATTAAGGAAGGATTTAAAAAATTGAGACCGGGCAAGGATTATGAAAATCTTTATGCCTCGGCTGAATGTCGGGCTGAAGCGGATTGGTTAGTAGGCTTAAATGTTACTAGGGCCCTGACTTGTAAATATAATGCCCAACTTTCTGCCGGTAGAGTTCAAACCCCAACCCTCGCTCTGGTGGTAGCCAGGGAAAAGGAAATACAAAATTTCGTACCGCAAGACTATTGGATGGTGAATGCCTTAGCCGATGGATTTTCTCTCCGTTGGCAAGATAAAGCGAATGGGCAAAATCGGATCTTTGTAAAGAATAAGGCTGAAGAAATTGTCACCAAAGTGACAGCTCAGACCGGGAAAATCACAGAGGTCAAAAAAGAGCATAAGCAAGAACTGCCACCTCTGGCTTACGACCTAACCGAATTACAGCGAGATGCTAACCGCAAATATGGCTATTCAGCGAAAACTACTTCTTCGATAATGCAACAACTTTATGAGCAGCATAAGCTCGTAACTTACCCTAGAACAGATTCTCGTCATATTAGTGAAGATATTGTACCTACTTTATCTGAACGTTTGAAGAGTATTGCTATTGGCCCCTATACTGAAGCGGCTCGAACTATCTTAAGAAAGAAGATAATAACCACCAAAAGATTGGTGGATAACTCTAAGATCACCGATCATCACGCCATCATTCCCACCGAGCAATTTGTCCAACTAGCCAAACTCAGTACGGAAGAAGCCAGAATCTACGACCTTATCGTCAAAAGATTCCTTGCTGTGCTTTCGCCTGCTTTTGAATATGAACAAACAACAGTAAAAGTAGAAGTGCAGGGAGAGATTTTCTCGACTAAAGGCAAAATAGTAAAGCAAAAAGGTTGGCGGAATGTTTACGCTGGAAATGACAATCCGGAAGATGAAAATGACGAGGACTTGGCCGAGCAAAATCTACCGGTAGTACACAAGGGGGATACCGTAAAAATAGCTTCAGTCAAGGCAGTTCCAGGTAAAACTAAACCACCCGCCAGATATACAGAAGCGACTTTGCTCTCGGCCATGGAACATCCCGGAAAACTAATAGATAATAAAGAATTACGAGAAGCGATGGAACAAAGCAGTGGTCTGGGAACACCTGCTACCAGAGCCGAGATCATAGAAAAATTATTTAATTCCTTCTATATGGAGAGAAACGGTAAAGAAATCATTCCGACTTCTAAAGGGATACAGTTAATCGGTCTGGTTCCTCCCGAACTGAAATCACCGGAATTAACAGCCAAGTGGGAGCAACAACTGGGCGAAATCAGCAAAGGAAAGGTCAATAGTACAGATTTTTTAGGTGGCATCAGAAAATACGCCACCCAATTAGTGTTTAATGTCAAAGGTAGCAGTCAGACTTTCCGACATGATAACCTTACGCGTACCAAATGTCCGCAATGCGGAAGGTTCCTTTTACAGGTGAAGGGTAAACGCGGGGAAATGCTTGTTTGTCAAGATCGAGAATGTGGTTACCGCAAGGGGCTTTCCATAACGTCCAACGCAAGGTGTCCGGAGTGTCATAAGAAAATGGAACTAAGAGGGGAAGGGGAAAACAGGATTTTTTTCTGTGTCTGCGGCTTCAGAGAGAAATTAGCAGCCTTCAACAAAAGAAAAGAAGAAAGAAAGGGGAGTATTAATAAGAAGGAAGCTAGTAGATATCTCCGGCAACAAAGAAATGACGGCCCCCTAAATACAGCTTTAGCGGATGCTTTAGCCAAACTCAAAAAGTGACTGGAACGATACCGGGAGTTACTCTGCTACTTATTTATTGTTCTTTTTATTCTTTTTCTGTCTTCTATGATTAAAAATACAAATATTACTAGACTTATTCCTGATATTATCAATCCCAGCCTTAGCCCCTTTGGTCTGAAAAGGAAGGATATCTCATGTTGTCCTTCTTTTAATTCTACTCCGAGGAAGGCATCGGCGATCTTCCTGGTAGAAGCATTTTGACCGTCTACTAATACTTGCCAACCTGGATCATAAGGAATGGAGGTAAAAAGCAAAGTTTTAGCCTTCTCCCGGACTCTGACTTTTCCTTGGACCGAAGTATCAGTTACTTGTACATTTTCTAAGATTTTGTCTTTCAGAGGGATTAGAGCCCTGTTTAAGTTTGGTTCGCTTAAACCGTAAAAGTATTTTTCAGCTAAGGTAAAACCTTCATTCCGGAAAGAAAGCTTGATTCTTAGCTCTTTATCCCGGGGGTGAAACCCTAGATCGATAATTCTTTTATTATAGACAGGTAGATAACCTTTGATCTCTTCCTCATTAAGGAAGAGCTTAACATCGTTATCTATGGTTTGAAAACAGACATAAACCTGCTGGGCCTGAGGATTTCTTAAAGTGAATTCTACAGAACCTTCCAGAGAAGTATTGATTCTCCTAATCACTTCTTTTCCTTTTTCCTCGGAGATGGTGGCATTGGTCAGTTTCGTCTGTTTAAGGGTGAGGGGAAGAAAATAATCCGGAGAATCAGATTTCGGTGAAAGGCCTAAAGCAAGATTCAGAAGCTTGTTTTGGAGTCGAAAAGGATTATTGTCTTTAGAAGTGTCCAACTCTAAGAGGGCTTTATCCACTAGGAAGGCCAGAGGTAAGGCGTGAAGATTCTCATAAGCTTTGAATTCCCCTTTATTAATGATTTCCTTATATCCCAGCCCCTTGTTCTTTGCCGAGATTACATACTTAATTCCCAGCAGGGATTCAGTTAGCGGGGTAGAGCCGGCGAAGTTAACAGATTTATAGCCTGCCGTTGTCAGGAAGCCCAGTTGACGAAGGGAGTTATACATCTCGGAATTAGACATGGAGCTAAAATGAGTAATCCCGTTATAATTTAAGTTCATAGGGTCATTGAAAGTTCGGCCTCCGATCCTATCCAGACGATAAAAGTTTGGATCCTTAGTTTGAATCTCAGTAATTAAGGGCTCAAGCTTGGTAAGGGTCTGGCCATATTCTTGCTTTGTTACGTAGGAGTACTCCCCATCCATTCGTTGGACTAGATACCAAGTATTTAAAGTACTCTCGAGGAGGATGAAGCCCGTTAGGCTTAGCAAGAGGATATTTTTCCTAGGCTTTAATTTTAAAAACCCGCCTAGCAGTAGGGTATAAAGAGCTAGGAGAAAAATGCTGATCATTAATAATTTATCTGAGAGATAAGTATATTTTATTTTTTGCAAAATGATAATAAAGACAATCCAGAAGACACTTATTTTAACTAGGTCGGGGGGATCTGAGGATTGTAAATTTTCTAAGCCCTTTAAGGCTAGGAAGATCAGTAGAAAAGAGAAAATAAAGGAATATCTATTAGGAAACCAATCCGGTTTATCAAAGGCGTGCCACATGATATCAAGATTAGAGAAGTTAAAACTAAAGATAAGGAAACCCAGAAGGCCGGAAAAGAGTATTTTTTCTTTGACAGGGATTTTCTTATTTGCTAAATATAAAGGGAGTAGAATTAAGGGTAATAATCCACAATAAATATTAGGTAATCCTTGATACTTAAGGGTATCATAAGCTCCAAGCTGGGCCTTGCTTAGTAAATCGAAGAGCTTAAAATTTATTTTCCAAGTAAATAAAGAAAGATCAGGCCCCCCTTGACCATTTCTAAGGGCGTAAAAAGTAGGAATTAATAGTACAGCGGCACATCCCGCTGCTAGTAAGGCCGAGAAGCCAAATGCCAAGAGCTTGCGGGCAAATAATCTTATTTCTTTAAAAGAATGCTCAGCGAAAAAGGTGGTAAGGAAATAAAGAAAGGAAAATATTCCAACCATATAGGCGATATAAAAATTAGCCAGAAAAATAGAGATCAGGCTGAAGACGAAAAAGAGGGATTTGTTTTCCCTAAGAATCTTCTCCGTTCCTAAGAGGACCAAGGGTAGGAAAATCACGCCATCAAGCCACATCAGATTAAAAGAATAGACTACAGCGTAAGACATGAGGGCATAAAGTATAGAGAAAGGGAGAATTACTGTTTTGGAAGATTTAAATGTATATTGGGCATAGAGTACAAAAGTAAAACCACTTGCCCCGATTTTAAGCAAGGTGATTAAAAGCAGGGCTTCGGTTAAGTGCTGTTTCTCGAAAAAGATGATTAGTAAAGAAAAAGGACTGGAAAGATAATAAGCAAAGATCCCTAGAAAATTAAGACCCATTCCGGCGTGCCAGGAATAGAGGATACTCTTCCCCTGGGTTAAGATTTCATAGTAAGTAGAATAGAAATCCACATACTGGCCACTCATATCACAGAGCAGAATTGTCTTTTCACCAAAGGGATACATTCCATGTTTTAGGTAGACCAGGCTAAGGATAGAAAACGGGATCAAAAAAGCCAGCAAATATAAAGCGACGGATTTTATTGTTGTGGCCTGTTTTTGCCTTGATATTTTTGAATTTATTTGTTTTACACTCATCGTATTCTCACTCGCTGTTTTTATAACAGCCAACTATTTATTATCACTACTTGCTAGTTGCTTAAAAACAAAAAGTTTACTTGCCAAGTAATTGAAAATCACCACTAAGATATTAGCAATTACTTTAGCGATTAAATCGTTAATGACCAAGATTTGGACCAGAAGAATCATAGAAAGAATATCCAGACCATAAGATAATAACCTGGACAAAAGAAAAGAGCCCAGCTCTTTGGAGATAGTGAAGATGTTTTTTCCTGTACTGTGAAAAACGTATAATTTGTTGGTGACAAAAGCAAAAAGAACAGATAGAATCCAGGCAATGGTAGTGGCAGTTTTAAAATCGGTGTTTAGTAGTTTTGTTAAGAGAGCATAGCTAAGAATGTTGATCAAAGTAGTTAAGGCCCCATAGATAAGATAGTTAAACAGTTCTTTTTTAACTTTCATAAGTAATCCTTTTTAGACCCTCTTCCCATTATATTCATCCACAAAGTAAAGGGGGCGTCTCTTGGTTTCATTAAAAATCCTGCCAATGTATTCTCCGATAATTCCTAAAGATAAAAGCTGGATGCCACCAAGAAAGAGGATTATCACCATTAAAGAGGGATATCCTTGGACAGACTCGCCATAGGCGATGGTTTTCATAATGATAATGAGCATGTAGATAAAAGCGAAAATAGAGATTAAAGCCCCTAGAAGGCTGGAAAAGCGTAAAGGTGCGGTAGTAAATGAAGTAATGCCTTCAATCGCTAAATCCAGGAGCTTAGGATAATTCCATTTGGTTTGTCCCGCTGCCCGTGGATCGCGATCAAATAAGATTTCCTTTTTATTATAGCCTATCCAGCTAAACATTCCTTTAGTATACCTTTGAGCTTCTCGTAGTTGTTTGAGGGCCTCGACACAACGCCGATCTAACAAACGAAAATCACCGGTATTCTCCTGGATGGGAATCTTAGTAAACTTTTGGAGCATAGTATAAAAGGTACTGGCCGATAACTTTTTAAGCCAAGTTTCTCCTAGACGGCTCCTTCTCTTGGCATAGACATCGTCATAACCTTCTTTCCAGTATTGAAGCATTTGAGGGATGAGTTCAGGAGGATCCTGGAGATCGGCATCAATGATCACCACGGCATCCCCTGTTGCATAATCTAAACCGGCTATCATGGCGATTTCTTTACCATAATTACGGGAGAGATCAACATAGGAGACCATGGTGTCTTCTTTTTGCAAAGTTTTAATAATATCCAGGGTCCTATCCTTACTGCCGTCATTTACGAATAAGATTTCAAAGTGGTAATCGTTTAGTTTAGCCAGTACTTGCTTTAGTCGAGAATAAAGTTTATCGAGAACTTCTTCTTCATTGTAGGCAGGTATGAGGATGGTAATCTTTTTCATCTGCTTCACCAGCTCTAAGACATATATCCATATACTGTATATTCTGGACAAATGAAACAGCTAATTATACATCTTTTGATTAAGGAGTTTTACTGATAACATAATTATTGATATTTGAAGCCAAACCTATTGGAAATACTAAGGAAATAAGGGAGGCAGTGTAAAAAACAACTTTATTTTTTCAGATTGATAGAGTTATTAATTTTTTGGAGGTTTAGGGTGAAAAAACTAAGGGAGTTTATCTTCATTAATTTCGGGCTTTTTCTGGTGGCGGTAGGTATAGTTCTTTTTAAAATACCTAATAATTTTGCCACAGGCGGGGTTAGCGGGGTTGCCATTATCATTGGTAAATTCTTTCCTAATGGTCAAGTAGGATTATGGATGCTCATAATTAATCTTTTTCTAGTTATCGTTGGCTTCATATTCCTAGGGAGGGATTTTGGTTCGAAAACGGTCTATTCGAGTTTTGCTTTATCTGGTCTGGTCTGGCTCTTGGAACGTTGGATTGTTATCACTAATCCCTTAACAGGGGATACCTTTCTGGAACTAATTTTTGCTATTTTACTTCCGGCAGTTGGTTCAGGGATTGTTTTTAATAGCAATGCTTCTACGGGAGGAACAGATATTGTCGCTAAAATCCTAAATAAATATACGTCCATCAATATCGGTAAGACTTTATTAATCGTGGATTTTGGAATTACTGTAATGGCCCTTTTTGTTTTTGGAGTCAGAATAGGACTATACTCTATGCTTGGGTTGATCCTCAAGAGTTTTATTATTGATTTGGTGATCGAAAGCCTGAATATCAGTAAGCAATTTGTGATAATTAGTGAAAAACCGAAAGAGGTTCAAGAATTTATTGTCAAGGAACTAAAAAGAGGGGCTACAGTCCACAAAGCTTATGGTGCTTTCTCTCATGAGGAAAAAGAGGTAATAACGGCTATCATGGGGAGAAGAGAAGCTGTTAGACTCAGGCAGTTTATTAGAAGTATCGATAAGCATGCTTTCATATCCATAACCAGCAGTTCGGAAATCATCGGGAAAGGTTTTAGGAGCACAGTCTAGTTTTACAAATAATATCTGATTATTTAAACTCTTATAACAATCTAGTACTGAAAATGATAGAATGGAATAAATTACGTTAGTTGCTTAGAGCATATCTTAAAGGGCGTTATCGCTTGGGGGTTCTCATGAATTATAATTTTTTAGGTATCTTTCTTTTGGTAATTAATCTATTCGGGTTTCTTATAGTCGGCTTAGATAAGTTTAAAGCTAAGCGGGGTCGCTGGCGAACACCGGAAAAGCACTTCTTTATCGTTAGTTTGATAGGGGGAGCCTTTGGCGTTTATTTGGGTATGAGGTTATTTAGACATAAAACTAAACATAAGAAATTCATTTACGGGATACCGGTATTGATTGTCCTGAATATGGTTGGCATTTATTACATACTTCAAATATTATAAAGACAAAAATGGTATTACTGGAAAAGAGTAAAGGTATCTTGTTTTTTTATAGAAAGATAAGGAGTAAGTTATCATGCAGAAGTATGTTAAAAAACTAATAATCGATTATGTTCAAAAATATCAGGTTCAGAAAGACCTTTTAACTCGCTGGAGGGAGCCCTTAATTGCTTTCGCGGCAGCCGATGATCAGCACTTTTTAGAACTTAAAGAAAGTGTCAGCCCCACCCACGCTCTCCCTCAAGATTTTCTGGCAGATGCCGGGACAGTGATTGCTTACTTTCTGCCTTTTGAGAAAAGCATTTTAAACTCCAATGTCGAAGGTCAATATAGTTCCAGGGAGTGGGTTCTGGCCTACCTTGAGACCAATCAACTTATTGCGGATCTTAATCACTATTTAAACGAAGAATGTACAAAGTTAGGATATAAATCATCCATTATTCCGGCAACACATAATTTCGATCAAGAAAGATTGATCAGTGACTGGTCCCATAGACATATTGCTTATATAGCAGGGCTAGGTAAGTTTGGGCTTAATAAAATGCTGATAACTGCTAAAGGCTGCGGAGGCAGGATCGGTAGTGTCGTCACTAATATGAAGATTGAGCCTACTTTGCCGGAACCCGGGGAATACTGTCTTTATAAAGCTAAAGGTACCTGCCAAAGATGTGTGCAGAGATGTGTCGGAGGGGCCTTAAAAGCAGATACTTTTGACAGAAAGCGATGTTATCAGGTGTTGATGACTAACGATCAACATAATCCCCATCTTGGTTTAGCAGATGTATGTGGAAAATGTATGGTTAATTTACCATGTACTTTTGCAAATCCGCTAGACAGTAACAAAGTATAGGGATTTTTTGGAATATTAATCTAAGGATGATATTTTGGGGAGGGGCCTTATGTCCAATACGCTCATCCAACTTTTTATTCTGACTGTAGTAATTCACCTTATCGATACTTTGGCTTATTCAGTCAGACTTAACTCAGTTAAAAGTGGCCAAATGGCACTCTCTTTTTCGCTTTTTAATCTATTCGTTCTTATTTCTCGGACAGCGAATACCTTCCAAGCCCCCCTCATAGGGAGCATTATCGGCTTGAGTATTGCTCAGGGGATAGATCCTCTTCTTGATATGCGAAAAATAATATTTGCTTCCACAGTAGGAACGGTTTCTGGGATAATCCTCATTCCCACTTTCCTTAGGATTTTTGAGGCGGCCGTCCGGAGACTGGAAATAACCGGTTCTATCCCCTCCCTGGTGATAGAGGCTTTGAATATTAATAATCTTAAACTGATGGTTAAAAGGGCTGCTCGTCCTTCTAAGACAATGCTTCAGAGGTTAAGGTATCGAGAGATTCCTAAAAGACTTCTGTTGACCCATGCTTTGGTGACCGGGATCTATACCATCGGAGTATTAGCGGCCAACTATTCGGCTATCCTAGTGGCTGAGGAATATAGGTTAGCTGCAGCAGCCTCTTCGGGGATGATTAACGGGATAGCTACGATTTTGCTCACCCTCTTTATTGATCCCAAGGCTGCAATTATTACTGATCAAGCCTTGAGAGGTAAGCGGCCCTACGAGGATGTTAAAGCCCTGGTCGTTCTGCTCATTGTAACTAAGATTGTCGGAACCCTACTCGGGCAGGCCTTATTTTTACCCGCTGCCAATTTGATAGCCAGTTTTTATCATTGATTTAAGGTGAAGTATGCTAGATGTCCTCCCCAAAGCTCCGTTGATTAATAGCAAAAGAGTAAACCTATAAAGGCGCATATGATCAATTGTTCATAATTTAAATAATATTTAATTATAGATTTGCACAGAAGAAAATTGACTTTGCTATTAAGTCGTTGATATCCATTGTAGGGGTTGTATTTATGAAAGTAGTAAAAAGCATGCAAACCGTTGGATTATTAGTAAATAACAATCTCATAAGAGGGAGGATTGAGAATGCCTGTATCTGCTGTTATGGTTATGGCTTTCCTGATCGTACTTTTTTTGTTATTAGGAGTATTGATTAAGCATTTTAAATGCTACTGGCTAATTTTTGGTTATAATACGGCCTCCCAAGAAAAGAAGAAGAATATTGATATTGAGGGCCTCGGCAAATTTATGGGGAACCTCTGTTTCTTACTGGCCGGAGTATTTTTCATAGGTACTGTCCTGGATTACCTGGGATTCTTCTATGGTCTTGTTATTTCCATGGGGTCTTTGTTTTTAATCATTCCTATCGTGCTTATCAAGGCTCAGAAATATGACCATAGTACTCAGACACACGATGGTAAGACCAAGAAAAGTGTACTCCTTATCATTTGTCTTTTATCATTAGTTATTTTCCTCATCCCAGCGGGAATGATCTATTACGGTATCCAAGAGCCGGAGGCCACAATTTCTTCCGACACTGTCGATATTAGGGGGATGTATGGAACAAGCATTAACTTTAAGGATATTACGGGGATCTTCTTAAAAGATGAGATACCCCCGACGGTAAGGAAAACTAATGGCTTCGATTTTGGAAGTATCCTTAGAGGGGATTTTGAAATGGAGGGCAGAGGTAAAATCAGATTGTTTATTGATAGAAAAAAGCCCCCCTTTATACTTATTGAGGGCAAAAAGCCGGTCATTTTGAATTTTAAAGATAGTAAGAAAACAGAGGAGCTTTATACCATGCTTACTATCTCTCTCACACACTCTACAACATAGTGAACATCATCCGAGGTTACCCAATAATTAGTAACTAAACGCATCAGTTCTTTTTCGGCTTCATTGACCTTGATTCCTTTATTGTATAAATCTGTCACAAACTTACCTATATCATAATCGGTACCGCTCATATCGAAAAAGACCATATTGATCTGGATGTCTTCAGTAAATACTTTGATACCGGGAATTTTGTCCAGTTCAGCACCTAAGAGCCGGGCATTCTCGTGATCCACATGTAGTCTGCCCCTCATCTTTTCTAGGGCAAGAAGTCCTGCGGCAGCCATTATCCCCGCTTGACGCAAGCCGCCACCCATGAGCTTTCTTTTTTTCCTGGCCTTAGTAATAAACTCTTTGCTTCCCGCCAACAGGGAGCCAAAAGGGGCACAAAGACCTTTGGAAAGACAAAACATTACGGAATCGCAATACTGTGCTATCTGAGAGGCATCGACACCCAGGAAGGCAGCAGCGTTAAAGATTCTGGCTCCATCCAGATGAACGGGGATACTAGATTTATTTGCTATTTCATAGATGTCCTTCATATTGTCAAGGGGAATGACTCTCCCGTTAGAATGAGCATTTTCCAAGCAGATAAGCCCAGTATGGGGATAATGAATATCTGCTCCTCTTATCTTTGATGCTACCTCATCTGGAGTAAGCAGGCCTTTAACACTGGTTATAGTTCTTAGGTTTACCCCGGCGATGATTGCCGGTGCCCCAACTTCATGGACGACGATATGGCAGTCATCACCTAAAAGAACTTCATCTCCCCTTTGACAATGAGTAAATAGAGATAATTGATTACCAAATGTACCGCTAGGGATAAGCAGGGCAGCTTCTTTACCTACCAGATGGGCAGCATATTCTTCCAATTTAGTCACTGTAGGATCATCACCGTAGACATCATCACCTACCTCTGCCGTATACATGGCCTCTCTCATTTCTTGAGTGGGCTGGGTAACTGTATCGCTGCGTAAATCTATATATCGCATGTTTTTTTCTCCCTCCAGGACTAATTATAAGCTTAGCCTAAGTAATTAACAATAATCGCCCAATGGAGATGAATAGAAAAAATATGTTCAAAGTGTTGTATAATTAGTAACATAATGACTTTCAGAGAGATAAGTAATGTTAATCTCATGCTAAAATCGGATAAATGGAGAGAGAAACATGTATGATATGATCATCGTAGGTGCCGGACCGGCGGGTGCTACTTTCGCCAGACTCTTGGGGAAAGATAAAAAGATACTGCTCCTGGACAGAAGACAGCTGAACAAACCTTCAGAGCTAGGGACTAAGAACGGTTTAGAAAAATGCTGTGGAGGTCTCATTGCCCCTGATGCCCAACAAATGTTGGCCAGAATGGGCTTAGGTGTCCCTCGAGAGGTACTGGTCGGGCCTCAAATATTTACAGTTAGAACCATCGATGTTCAGAATAACTTAGAAAGATACTACCAAAGACACTATATCAACATTGACCGGGAGAAGTTTGATTCCTGGCTAGTCTCTCTTATTCCACCGAGAGTAGATGTATGCTGGGCCTCTTCCTTTAAGTCTTTCGAACAAAGCCCCGCAGGAATAAGGGTGAGATATATCTCAGAAGGTCAGGAATACGAGGCTGAGACAAGATTCTTGATCGGTGCTGATGGTGCGGCCTCTAGCGTTCGCCGGAGACTTAATCCGGACATAAAGCTTAGGAAGTACGTTTCCATCCAAGAATGGTTTAAGGTCAAGTACAGTACTGCCTATTATTCAGCTATTTTTGACAGAGAAATAACCGATTTTTATTCCTGGACCATACCTAAAGAAAAGTTTTTACTTGTTGGGGCAGCACTTATCCCCAATGATAATGCCCCCCGGAAATTTGATCTATTAAAACGGAAACTTGAAAATTATGGCTTCGACCTCAAAGATAAGGTCAAAAGGAATGGAGCTTTTATCTTAAGGCCAAGAAGTGGCAAACAAGTCTACTTAGGGCAGGAAAATGTGGC
>CALBJS010000088.1 GCA_937892995.1 uncultured Peptococcaceae bacterium
GACTTCGGTAAGCATAGCGGAGACATTCTACCCCAGGACAGAAGAAATCTATCTAACGACTGGTCAGGATTTTACCGATCCTTTGGCAGGGGGAGCCCTGGCCGCAACTAAGAACGCCTGTTTGCTGCTTGCTTCACCACAGGGATTTGACATTGACTCTTCGACCGAGAATTACTTTAAAAAAATGTCTCCCTCGACTAAGGTCATAATCATTGGCGGGGAAAAAAGTATTACCGACGAAACGGTAACTAAGATAAAAGATGCATTAGAACAAATTTAGAGTTTAAAAAGCGAGAAATCTCTCCATTTTTATTGAAAGATTTTTCGTCCATAATATTATATAATCTAGGGTTTGCTGAATGAGAGCAAGCCCTAGATTATTAGCTCTACGAGGCTAATTAACTTCTAATAATCCGAAACTCTCTTCTTCTTTAAGACGCTTTTTATCAATTTTGCCTGATGAATTCTTAGGGAGTTTATTGAGAATAACCACTGTTCGAGGGCATTTATAATTAGCTAAGTTCTTACGACAGTAGAGTAATATTTCTTTGGAGTCGGTTTCACAGTCAGGCTTTAAGACCACATAGGCTTTAGGAACCTCATCTCGTTCTTTATCGTGGGTTCCGATAACCGCCGCTTCCAGTACCTTGGGATGCTTATAAAGACATTCTTCCACTTCCCGGGGGTAGACATTAAGCCCTCCGACGATAATCATGTCCTTTTTACGGTCCAAGATGTAAACATAGCCGTCTTCATCTACTTTACCCAGATCTCCGGTGTGCAACCAGCCATCTTTGAGAACTTCAGCCGTTACTTTGGGAAGATTAAGGTAACCCTGCATGACATTGCCACCTTTGACGCAGATTTCGCCAATTTCTCCTTGGCTTACCTCCAGATCATTATCATCCACGATCTTAACCATGACTTCGTCTAGAGGAGGACCTACAGAACCGGGTTTATTGGCCTCAGGAGGATTTACATAAGCAACGGGAGAAGTCTCGGTGGGACCGTTACCCTCTAAGATCTCAAGCCTATATTTTGTTTTGAATTCACGGGAAATCTCCCTTGGTAAAGGTGCTCCTCCGGAAACACAGATGCGTAAAGAAGAGAAATCATAAGTGCCGATTTTGGTAAGAGCGGATAGTAAAGCAGTATACATAGCGGGAACCGCACACAGAAAGCTTATGCTATGATCTTCGATCTCTTTAATTACCAGACCGGGAATGAATTGAGGAATAATTCTAACGCAGCCGCCGAGGGAAATAGGCATTACCATACAGCTCATTTGAGCAAAAGAATGGAAAAGAGGAAGAATACATAAATGGCGGTCCTCGGAATTCATGGTAGTTCTCTTAATACTTTGGAGAGCATCAAACATAAGATTACCATGGGATAAGAGAGCACCTTTGGGCTTGCCGCTCGTGCCCGAAGTGTACAGACAAGCTGCCAGATCATCTTCTTGGATCTCAAGGAACACCGGATCGTATTTTTCGGCTAACAGATCTTCAAAACAAATCAGATGCTCCGGAAGACTGTCTTGCCCACCGGCTAATTGGGTAACTACTACCTTCTGGAGCTTAGGAACTTGAGGTCTGATATTCTCGATCAGGGGTAAAAATCTCTCGGTAGTGATGAGATGAGTAATTTCAGCATCCTTAAAAATATGGATTAATTCATTGGCTTTTAATAAAGGGTTGATAGGAACGATGATTCCTCCACTTCGGAGTATAGCGAAATAAGAACGAAAATAATCGGGAGTATTTCCCAAAAGTACTCCCACTTTTCCTTGATGAGCCAGACCTGACTTAAGGAGTCCTCCTGCCAGGTTATCAACCTCCTGATCCAAGCTGCTATAAGAGATATTAAAGTCTTCACAAGCAACAGCAGTCTTAGTAGGAACCCTTTGAGCCGAGCTTCTTAAAAACCGGTCTACTGCCATCTAGTTCATCCTCCTGCTTCCTCGTTTTTATTGATAAGCGAGATTAGATCTCCGATCGTTCTAATCTTAAGGAGTTCTTGATCAGAGATTAGGACGTTGAATTCTTGCTCAGCCGCATCTATTAATAGGGGAATATCGAAGGAATCAGCACCCAGATCTTCGACCATTCTAGTCTCCGGAGTTAAATCTCCTTCATAAATCAAGTGTTCGTCAACAATAGTCTTAAGTCTCTCTAAAATCATAATTTACCTCCATCCAGACATTAATAAATTAATAGTCGATTTAATTCTTATAATACCAATTATTTGAAAGGTATTAAAGGGAAATTCCATTTTTTGTCGAATAAATTTAAAGGCTTCAGAGATTACTGATAACGGGAAAGGTTATAGAGAGCTGATGAAAAAAAATAAAACATATTATTCATTGACTAAGGCCCAAGAATCGATTCTTATTATTGAAAAATTTTTCCCCGGGACAAGCTTTGTCAATGTCTGTGCTACTGTTATTCTTAAGGAAAAAATCGATCACAGACTTTTTAATAAAGCCCTAAATATTATGCTTGACCATAATGAAGCACTTCGGACCAGAATAACAAGGCAAAATGGAGAACAAGCCCAATATTTTGAGGAGCACCAAGAAGAAGAACTTCCTCTTCTTGATTTTAGTACGGGTAACGGGTATACCGATTATAGACACTGGGAAAAACAAATTTCCCGACAAGCATTTGAATTCTACGATGCAAAATTATATTATTTTGCTTTGGTTAGATTAACTGAATCGGATAGTGCTTTTTATATTAAATGCCACCATATTACCTTGGACGCTTGGTCTATTATCCTTTTGGCCAATCAAGTCTTAGAAAATTATTGCCGACTTAAGGATGGACTTATTCCAGGGAAAAAGATGAAGACTACCTTTGTCCAACATATACTTAAGGAACAGCAATATCTCTCATCTTCAAGATTCGCTAAGGACAGGGATTTTTGGCAAGAGATTATTGCCAAATGTCAAGAACCGACTCTTTTTGAAAAAAGAAAGGCAAACTCCACCAAAGCCAAGCGGAAGAATATCCCTCTCCCTCCCGATATGTCGGCCCTAATCAACAAGTTCTGTCAGGAGTATAAAGTATCGCCATTTATTATATTTGCTTCTGCTCTTGGCATCTATTTGGCTAAGACAAAGGGAAAAGATCATATTGTCGTTGGGGCACCATTCTTGAACAGATCGGGAATCAAAGAGAAAAATACCATTGGAATGTTTATCAACAATGTGCCTATCGTGATAGAGATAGATCTTACTAAGGATTATCTCGCCTTCTTAGATAACCTTGCTTCCGAATGGATGAAGCTTTTAAGACACGGGAGTTATCCCTATGTCAATATTCTTAGGGATTATCGAGAAAAACATGGAGTCACAGGTAGGCTCTATGATGTTACGCTCTCTTTTCAAAATGCTAAATTTGATGTGCAGAATATTGAATTCAATACCGAATGGCACTTTAATGATGAGGAAATAAACCCCTTAAGCATTAGTATTAATGATCGAGAGAATGAGGGCATCTTCCATCTGGATTATGATTTTTCTACCGATGCTCTTACGGAACAAGAGATTGAGGAAATGAATAGGGGCGTTATTAACCTGCTCCAAGAAGCTTTAAATAATCCGAATAAGGATATCGGAACCTTAAGTATTCTTTCCGCTTCTGAAAAACATCTCCTCCTTGAAGATTTTAACTCCACTGAATACCCCTACCCGGCAGAAAAGTCTATCGTTCAGCTTTTTCGAGAGCAAGTAGCTGCTCATCCCCGGGATATTGCCTTAGTATTTGAAGATAATGAACTAACCTATAGCGAAGTTGATAAAAAATCCAATCAATTAGCCAGCTTCTTAATTGCCCAAGGTGTTCGCAGGCAAGAAATAGTAGCCTTGAAAGTAGGCCGTTCCTTCAATATGGTGATAGGTATTCTCGGTATTTTGAAAGCCGGGGCAGCTTATCTTCCCCTTGATCCGCATTATCCTCAAGATAGAATAGCCTATATGTTGGCGGATAGTAATGCTAGATTTATTCTTACGGATAACTCAAATAAGGGTAAACAATATGCTGCCCGAGTTATTAATCTAGAGGCCCCTGAAGTTTGGAAAATGGCGGATTCAGAGATTGATATTCCAATAAGTCCTTCAGACTTAGCCTATGTTATGTATACCTCGGGTTCAACGGGCTTACCCAAAGGAGTCATGATTGAAAACAAGGCTGTCAATAATTTTGTTCATGGAATGTCTGAAGCTGTGGGGTTGTCCTCCGGAACCATTCTCTCTCTGACTACCATATCTTTTGATATCTTTTTCTTAGAAACGATCTTACCGGTACTTATGGGCATGAAAGTAGTGATTGCCGATGAGATGGAGGTTAATGATCCCTCTCTCTTATTGGACCTGATCGAACGATATGGGGTTCAAGTCTTACAGGCTACTCCCTCCAGGATGAAAATAATTCTGAATGACTCTAATGATACAACCGTGCTTAATAAATTAGAAACTATTCTAGTGGGAGGAGAAGCTTTCCCTGAATCTTTACTCAGGGATCTTAAAAAGGTTACCCAAGCAGAAATATACAATATGTATGGGCCCACGGAGACTACGATTTGGTCAACAACCAAAAGGTTGGATAACACTGACCTGATCAATATCGGGAGGCCGATCGCCAATACCCTGATCTATATCCTGGATCAACACGGCATGCCTTTACCTGTAGGGGTTCCCGGCGAGATTTACATAGCTGGAGATGGGGTAGCGAGGGGTTATTATAATAAACCCGGGTTAACGGCCGAAAGATTCTTGCTTAATCCCTATAAATCAAATTCCGTAATGTATAAAACCGGGGATCTGGGGAAATGGCTTGCTAATGGTGAACTTGAATTTATAGGTAGGAATGACAATCAAGTCAAGATTCGGGGCTACCGGATCGAATTAGGAGAAATTGAAAAATGCCTACTTAAAATTGAGCAGATTAAAGAAGCGATTGTCATCGGTCAGGAAAGCAAATCCAAGAGAACTTATCTCTGTGCTTATCTAATCGGGACTAAACTTTCAGTCTCCCAATTACGCCACCATCTTGCGGCTTATCTACCTGACTATATGATTCCGGCTCGTTTCGTCTGGCTGGAGAGCTTCCCCTACACCCCTAATGGAAAAATCGATCGTAAGACCTTATCCGGACTGGAAAACAGAGAGGAATATCAGGACAGTGACTATCAGGCTCCGAGAGACAAAATCGAAAGAACTTTAGCTTTAGTCTGGAGTGAAGTACTGGAGACAGGCCCGGTAGGGATTGATGATGACTTTTTTTCTTTGGGTGGGGATTCTTTAGCCATCTTGGAAGTATTATCAGGGGTGCTAAGTGATCACTGGATGGTTAATGCCCAAGATTTTTATGAATATCCCACTATCAGAAAGCTGGCCGCCATAGTTACCAAGAGATTAGAGCATAAAAGTGAAGCAGTAAAAGAAGAACCGCTTAGTTATCCATGCATTAAGGAAATAGGATATAGTTTACAAAACTGCCGGACATCATCTTCAGGTAGTATCCTCTTAACCGGGAGCACAGGTTTTTTAGGCAGCCATATTCTGAAGAGTTTAGTGGCTGGTTATCCGGGAAGAATCTTTTGCCTGATTCGTGGGAAAGAGCCGGAATCAAGGCTTACCGAGCTTTATAGATCTTACTTTAGAGAAGAACTTGCTGATTTATTGCCAAGTAAGATTACCATCTTGAACGGGGATATTCGAGAGAAAGGATTTGGTCTCTCGGAAGCGGATTCTAAGATGTTGGCGGAAGAAGTAGCTATCGTCATCCATTGTGCTGCCTTAGTGAAGCATTACGGCTCCTATTCAGATTTCAAGAAAGTGAATGTGGGCGGAACAGAGCAGATCATTGACTTTTGTAAGGAGTTTAGCAAGCATTTATATTATGTTTCCACGATAAGCGTTTCAGGAAATTACATGCTTAATGGCCGACAGAAAAACACTTTTTCCGAAAAAGATCTTTATATCGGTCAAGATTATAAAAACAATGTTTATATTAGAAGCAAATTTGAAGCAGAATGCCGAGTATTAGAAGCTAAGAGTGAGGGTCTTGAAGCAACGATTTTAAGGGTTGGGATTCTAACCGGACGCTATACGGATGGTCTTTTTCAGTACAATATTGAGGGGAATGCTTTTTATCGGAAATTAAAAAGTATTTTTGAGATTAAGTACCTCCCTGAGAGTACTTTAGAGGAGTTGATAGAGTTTACCCCGGTTGATTACTGTGCCCAAGCTATTCTTAGGATCTTGCTCCACGATGGAGGGAAACAGACCATTTATCATTTGTTTAATCATAAAATGATAAGAATAAGGGATTTTCTGAAAGCCTTAGTTCCTGCAGGAATTGATGTCCGGGGGATTGACAATGATGATTTCTTGGTCATTATCAATGATCTATCCAAAACCCAAAACGGAAAGGAAATCATCTCCGGCCTTATTACCGATTTAGCTATCCAGGGGAGCTTGTCTTTTAGCTCGGACATCAATGTTGATTCAACTTTAACCATCAGTAATCTGAAAGAGTTAGGATTCTCTTGGCCGGATCTTTCCGAGGATTATCTTTTTAAAGTAGTTGCTTTTATGCAAAGAGTAGGTTTTCTAAAGCGAGTTAAAGAAGTAATCTGAAAGTTTCCTTAAGCTGAGGAAGGATAAAGGAATTTGGGGGCATTCGTCGAATATTAAGGACGTTAAATACTTAAGCATGTCGAATACTTAAGTATTATGATACTTTTACTTTCGTATTTTGCGATGAAGGGTGAATATGTAGCATGCGACGAAGCACCAAAAAATTTATTTTTTTCCCCAGATCCTTGACCGGGACTATTCCTGCTGAGCACAAAGGGGAATTTTTTAATGAAATTACAGTGACCAATTATAATCGGTCACGAAACCTTAGTGCTCTCCTAGTACTAGTACTTATTATTCTTTTTTTTCTTGACTACGATAATTACGTCAGAGGTCTTTGGTCATCTGTTCCGGGATATCGCTATTTATTTTATGGTCACCTTGTTTTCGCCATAGGGATAACGCTGAATCTGTTTTATTCCTTTCTGGCCAAACTGAATGCCGAAGGTGGTGACATCCGGCATCAAAGATGTTTTGTCTTGACTTTTAATATCGTGACCTCGCTTTCTTGTGCTTTGGTCTCCACTGCCGATCAGTTTATTCATGGCGGAATTACAGTTTATCTTTTATGTATTTTTGGCCTTGCAATTGTGAACTTTGTCAGGCCTAAGATCATGATTTCGATTTACACCCTTTCTTATTTGGTCTTCATCCTGGGAATTACTTATGCACAGGCCAATAGCGATATTGTCAGAGGCCATTATATCAATGGCACAGTCCTTGTTATTCTTGCAATTTTCCTATCGTCAATACTTTATTATTCCAAAGTTAAGGATTTCCTAAGTAGAAAGACGATCGAACAGCATAAGGTTGAACTGGAGAATAAGAATGAAGAGCTTAATAAAACCAATCAGGAATTACAGGAATCCTTCCTGGCCCTAGATGAATCCCAAAACATGATTTTTACTCTTACTCTGACCCTTGAATCTAAAGATAGCAATACTCATGGGCATTCCCAAAGAGTATCGGAATATGTATTAGCAATTGCTAATAAGCTGCAGCTTAATGAGGCTGATAAAATAAATCTGTGGAGAGCTGCCATCCTGCACGATATTGGGAAAATAGGCATTCCGGACAATATTCTTAACAAGAGATCATCTCTTTCCAAAACCGAATGGGGAATAATGAGATCCCATCCCGTCAGGGGAGAGGCGATTTGCTCTAAGCTCAAGTTTGCCCGGGAGATACTCCCTATTATTAGGCATCATCACGAGCATTATGATGGTAATGGTTATCCCGACGGATTAAAGGGAGAAGAGATCCCTTTCCTGGCTAGAATTGTCAGTATTGCCGATACCGTTGATGCTATTACTTCTCCACGTAGTTACCGCTTAGCCGGGACCATGGAACAAGCAGCAAATGAACTTCGAAGGTGCTCAGGAACACAGTTTGACCCCGCTCTTGTAGAGGTATTTTTAGAGATATATGAGTCAATAAATAATCCTGAAGAAAACGAAAACCCATAAAATAAAATCCGATTATAGTTTTTTGTAAATTTGCATAAGAGATCACAGCCGCTGAATTGCTGTAATCTCATACTTTTTACTCGTAGGAGTATTATATGGTAGATTATCAAAAACTCGAAGAATACCAAAAATTGCTGAACACATTCAAGACCATTGGAGCAACTGTTTATTATTATGCTTTAAGGGCTGAAACGATTTACGTAGCCCAGGGCATTGAAAGGATTTTCGGATGTACTAAGCAGCAATTTAATAAGGATTACTGGGAAAAAGCACTCCACCCGGAAGATAAAGACAGATTCCGGAAATGGAAAGAACAGCTCTTGGCTAGTAGAGAATCATCAAATACTCAGTACCGTATTATCCGTAGGGGCAATGAGGACCGCTGGATAGAGGAACATATAACTCCTGTGATAAGTGTATTCGGAGAACTTGAAGGATTTTTGGGACTTCTTGTGGATATCACCGATAGAAAAGAATTAGAACAAAAAGTTGAATATATGGCTTTCCATGATACTCTCACAGGGTTGCCCAACAGGAACTTATTAAATGAATATAGCCCAAAAGTATTAGCACGATGTAAGAGAAAAGCCGCCGGCATGGCTGTTTTATATCTTGATTTAGACAAATTCAAGCTTATTAATGATACATTTGGACATGAAACCGGCGATCTGGCTTTAAAGCAAGTGGCAGAGAGATTGAACCGCTGTGTTCGGGATGGAGATATTGTCTCCAGACAAGGTGGCGATGAGTTCATAATTTTATTGGAAGATACCGACAGAGAAGGAACAGAACAGGTCGTTCAGAGGATATTGGCTTCCATCTCGGCTCCTTTTAATATTCAAAAAGACGAAGTTCACATTACCGCTAGTATTGGTATCAGCCTCTATCCCTTCGATGGAGAAGATATTAAGACCCTAATGTGTAATGCTGATGAAGCAATGTACATCGCCAAAGAGCATGGCCCTAACCTTTACTATTTTTATCAGACAAACTTAAATAATGAGCCGGATCGTCAAGGAAAATTGGTGCAAGCCATGAGAAAATCCATCGAAAATAATGAATTAATGCTAGTCAAGAGAGTAAACCCGCTAACCAAAGACCTTAGTAAAGCTATCGAAAACAATGAATTAACACTCTATTACCAACCGTTAATAGATTTCTATACCGGAGACATTGTCGGTATGGAAGCCCTGCTTCGCTGGTTCCATCCGACCCTAGGCCTGATCTTACCTTTGAAATTTATCCCAATCGCCGAAGAGTCCGGACAGATAGGCAGGATTGGCGAGTGGGTCCTGGAAAAAGCTTGCACTCAAAATAAATATTGGCAGAGTTCAGGTTTGACTCCGGTTAAAATGATTGTCAATGTCTCTAACCATCAATTCAGGAATCCTGATTTTATTAACATCGTTAAAGGGGTTTTGATTAAAACGGGATTGGCTCCTGCCTATTTAGAACTAGATATTACTGAAGGATTTATGCAGCAAAATATTGAGGAGGCCTTGCCCATCGCTCAGGAATTAGCATCCTTGGGGGTCAAGGTTTCTGTCGATGATTTTGGAACCGGGGTCTTTTCGTTTAATGTCCTTAACAAATTGCCTATCGAGTATTTAAAAATAGGGAGAAACTTGATCCATGATTTGGCTGACAGGAAAACTTCGACCCTCATTAAGGCAATCATTCAGATGGGGAAATCTTTAAATTTGAAACCAATGGCTCAAGGAATTGAGACTGAGGAGCATATAGAATTTCTTAAAGCTAATAACTGTTTCTTTGGACAAGGTAATTATTACAGCCCACCGGTCCCTGCTGAGGAGGCCTATGAACTATTGAAATCCTTCCAAGGCTGGAAATCTAAATACGGCGGCCTGGAAACTCAGGCTGTGGCTAAAATGAAAAAGTACGAGGAAGAGAACAAAAAACTAAAACAGCTTCTAGCGGAACTCACTTTAGAGAAGCATCCAACCTAAGATTCAGTGGACTTTAGGCGAAGATTTTCTCCAATTCTACTTTTAATCCGGAGAAATGATAGGAAAGTGCTGTCTCCTTGGATTTATAGGTTGTGTTTTTGCTGATATTTTTCTCTTCAAACAGATAGATACTCACTTCTTTATTTAGTGGATTAACGATCCGGAGCGGTTAATTTCGCAACCTTTCGGCCATTACTGGTTATAATGATCTCTTCTCTGGCGGCTTGTTGCAGATATTTACCTAGATTGTTTTTAAGATCAGTTATTGCACAGATGTTGTTTATTCTGTCTTTCTGAGTTTATAATAACTAAAAATAGCTGCCAGGATGATGGCTCCGATGCTGACGACCTGGGCTATTCGTAAAGGGCCTAACATCAGGCTATCGGTCCGCAATCCTTCCACAAAAAAACGGCCTAAGGAGTAAAGGATTAAATAAGCCATAGTCACGATTCCATCAGGTAAGGATTTTCGCCTGATCAGCCGGAGCAAGATAAGAAAAACAAGACCATTCCACAAGGACTCATAGAGAAAAGTGGGGTGGTAATAATGACCGTCAATATACATTCCTTTTTGGATAAAAGCCGGAAACCTGCTAATAAACTCAGGGGAAACAGGTCCGCCGTGAGCTTCCTGATTGAAAAAATTACCCCACCTCCCAATAGCCTGTCCGAGAATCAGGCTGGGGGCAATGATGTCGGCAGTTGGCCACAGTTTTAAGTCTTTCTCGTGGCGAATGTACCAGTATCCGGCTAGAAATCCACCGATAACGCCACCGTGAATTGCTAAACCGCCATGCCAAACGGCGGGGATTTCCTGGGGATTGGCGGCGTAATATCCCCAATTAAAGAGAACATAATAGATTCTGGCCCCAATGATGGAGGCCGGAATGACCAGAACTAATAGATTGAAAAGCTTATCTGTGTCTATATTGTGCCGGATAGCATGATAATTGGCTAGTAGTATCCCTAACCCGAAAGCCAAGGCAATGAGAAGACTGTACCAGTGAATAGGAAAAGGCCCGATATTAAAAGCTATTGGATTCAAAACGATATCCTCCTGTAATTAGCTATTTCCACAACATTTTTAAGGCAATGGATAACCCTGCAAAGCTGGGATGTTCGATAACATCTTCGTCCATTCCGGCTGCAACTAGGGCGTAGGTGTCATTGTGAAGGGCAAAGCATTCCAGAGTTTTTTCCTCGGGATTGACAAGCCAATAGTGTTGAACCTTAACCTCTTGATAAATACGCAGTTTTTGAAGTCGGTCCCTGCGGCTGCTGGAAGGAGACAGAACTTCAACCACTAGGGTGGGCGGGCCATCAATCCGGGTATCTTTCATAATACTTTTTTGTGCTCCTGATACATAGAATAGGTCCGGCTGGACTACGGTAATGTCATGGAAGGTCACATCTAACGGTGCATTGAATATTTCTCCTTCAGGATCACACTCCCAAAAATAATCTTCCAAGATCCTTTGGAGCCGACGGGAAACCCGTTGGTGCATAACATTAGGTGCTGGTTCCTTGATCAATATGCCCTTCAGAATTTCGAAATGATAGCCCGGTTCCTCCGGCAGAGTTAGATAGTCTTGGTAAGTAAACGGTTTAGAGGGCTCGATTTTGTACCCGACTGCTTTTTCCTGAACGGTTGAACCGGACAGTGTTCTAAGCACATCGGCAAGCTTATAACGGTACTGTTTGCTGCCCAATTCAATGTAGGGTATTTTTTTCTCCCTTGTGTATCTCCAGATTGTTTCCACTGAAAGATCCAAGGCTTTGGCCAGAACTTGGGCTGTTATCAATTCCTTATTTTCACTCATAGTATCACCTCCATGCTTACATATCAATTATATATAAATCATAAACCAAAATCAATAAAAATAAACTATAATAAACTAAAACAATGCGTTAATTTAATTCTCAATTACCATTACCACCATTCAATAAACTCGAGAGTCTTTTTAGCCATGCTAAGAAAGAAGGCTTATTCTTCACTAAGTTCCGAATAATTTAGAGTAATAATTTAAATAAGGATTGTCTCCGAAATTAATAAGGAGTTTGCACCTTAATAAGAACTATGATTTAATGGTAAAATGAAAGACATCGGGATGGGTAGGTTGATATGCTAAGTGAATTCTTAGTTGGCCATTTTATCAAAGATCATGCAAGAACGGAATTACCGGAGGTTCGAAGTAAATATGGTTACTTAAGCGGTATTGTTGGGATTTTAGCCAACATCATCTTATTTGCCATCAAATTAACCACAGGTCTAATCATTAACAGTATTGCCTTTATTGGGGATGCCTTTAATAATTTAACCGATGCAGCCTCATCTTTGGTTACGATAGTTGGGTTTAAATTAGCCGGCAAACCTGCTGACGAAGAACATCCCTTTGGACATGGACGTCTAGAATATATTGTGGGGTTAATTGTCTCTTTCCTTATCATCTTGGTGGGGTATGAGCTATTTAAGTCTTCCGTTGATCGAATTATCCATCCCGTATTGGTCAACTTTAGTTGGCCCGCTTTTCTGATAATCATCTTGGCGATCTTGACCAAGAGCTGGCTTTTCCTGTTTAATCGTTTTTTATCGAAGACGATTGATTCCAAAGCACTGCTGGCCACATCTTTCGATAGCTTAAGTGATATGATAGCGACAGGTTGTATCGGAGTATCGCTAATCGCTTCCTTATTTACTACCTTTCCTCTTGATGGTTATGTAGGAATCATTGTTGCCCTGATCATTCTTTATTCCGGGATTTCTTTGACTAAAGAAACCATTAGCCCCCTGCTGGGGGAAGTCCCTGAACAGGAACTTATCGCTAAAATTAGTCGGAAGATCCTTAGTTATGAGAAGGTTTTAGGAATTCATGATCTAATCGTTCACACCTATGGACCCGGCCAGTACATGGCTTCGATTCATGTGGAAGTTTCAGCTAATCAGGATATCATAGAGATGCATGAATATATTGACGTAATAGAACGCCGAGTAGCCGAAGAACTTGGGATACTGCTTACGATTCATATGGATCCTCTAAATGTGGATTCTGAAGAAATAAGGCAGATGCAGGAAGAACTGGGTGAAATTCTTAAGGAATTCCCGGAGGTGTTTTCTTTTCATGACTTTCGCATCGTCGGTAAAGGGGAAAGAAGAAACTTTTTATTTGATCTCGTTGTAAAGAATGGAACAAGTAAGGAAGAAATTAAGAAGCTGCGGCAAGCCATCACGCTTAAAGTACAAGAAAAACACCCCTATAGCTATTGTGTGCTTACCTTTGATCAAAATGACATGTTAATAAACAGCTCGCCATAGGCGTATCAAGAGAGATAAGATCCGGGCAGTTCTTCAAAGCGGGGCCCGGGGAGTTTGTATTATGTCGGAATTAAAGCAAAGTAATGATCCGGCTTATTGTCTGAAAATGTATAACGAAATTATTTTTGGCAAGGATTCGGATGCTTTAGTCCAATTGTCGGGAACCTCAGCACTGGACTGAGATATGAATTTATGTTATAATGAACGTTCGGGATGAGAAGGTATCCAAAAAAGAAGTAGGTTAACAAAATGCGGCTCCTCTTCTAATTGATAAGAGGGGCTTTTTATGTAAAAGTTATCGAAATACTTGGGCTCAAAATTTGCAGGAATTTAAAAAAAGCTTTGAAAGGGGGTGTTAAGAAATGAATTTATTTTTAGAATTATTTTTGGTTGTCTTAGTAATGACTATAAGTAATGCCATAGGAACGTTGAAGACTATTTTTACAGCGAAAAAGTGTTTTAAACCTGTTTATGTCATGGTTTTTATAGATGCAATTATCTTCGCGACGGTAATTACCAAAGTGACATCAGGCGGCGAATATTTATATATATTGGCTTTTGCGGTAGGAAAGATGCTTGGAGTTTTCGTTGGGGGAGCAATCGAAGAAAAGCTTGCCATCGGATTGATCGAGGCTGATGTCACGGTGAGTGATAAGGATAGGATGATTACTATCTCTGATCGGTTAAGAAAAGCAGGATTCTCGGTAAATACCATGGTCACTTATGGAATTCATGGAAACAAGAGATATGTTATAGAAATAACGGCCAAAAGAAAAGATATTGGCAATATCAAAAAGGTATTAGACGGTGTTGATTGTAGGAATCCAACCGTGAGCATTAAAGAAGTTTCAGATGTTTTTGGAAAAGTATGCAGCAGCTAAGAGTAGGAATAGGTAACCTAAAGATACTCGTTTTAGGATTAAAGAAAGATGAAAATCTAATCTTTGATCCTTTTTTCTTTAAATTAAAACAATTGTAAAATATTTAGATTATATTATACTAATAATCAATAATGAATTATTTGCAAAAGTAAGTACATGAATAAATTTCAAAGCAGAATATTATTAAGGAGTAACAGTATGGAAAATGACAAGAAGATTGCGGTTTTAATAGACGCTGATAATGTATCGGATAAATATATAAAATATATATTTGATGAAATTTCCAACCATGGGATACCAACCTATAAACGAATTTATGGGGATTGGACAAAGCCCCAATTGGCATCATGGAAAACTGTGCTGCTTAATTACTCTATTACCCCAATTCAGCAATATAGCTATACCACAGGAAAGAATGCCACAGATGCAGCATTGATAATTGATGCCATGGACATTCTCTATTCCAATAATGTAGATGGTTTTTGCATTGTCTCAAGTGATAGTGATTTTACAAAGTTGGCCGCTCGTCTAAGAGAAGCCGGTATGTATGTGATCGGCATGGGTGAAAAGAAAACGCCTACCCCTTTCATTTCGGCCTGTGAAAAGTTTAAATATCTTGAAGTTTTAGCGGCAATTTCTACAAATTTGAGCGGATCCTTAGAAAAGACAGACAAGCAAGAAAAGCAAGAGACCCCAAAAGAAGGTATGGCGAATACGAAAGAGTTAATAGAATCTTTAAAAATTATCATAACGGAGAGTTCAGATGAAGATGGTTGGGCATTTTTAGGCGAAGTAGGAAAAAGACTTAATAAACGTCACCCGGATTTTGATACAAGGAATTACGGTCACCAAAAGCTTACCCCCCTTATTTCGTCCTTAAAGCGGTTTCAAATAGAACCAAGGAAAACTAGTAACCCTCATATTATCCATTACTATGTTAAAAATAAGATAGGAAATGATTTGAAACGGCAGGGGAGATAATAGAGATTGAATATACTTCAACCACAACCTTATAAAACAAAAAAGCATTTACACTGATAAACAGTGCTTTTTTGTGAGTATTATTATCCATCGGCTAAGAACAAACAAATCGCTTGCCGTTATATAAAACTATTGCTGAATGAATATGGTATAATATAGATGTTTTTTTAGTGATCATTAGCGAATTTATATTTGTCTAATTAGATAGAATCACTGTGGTTCGTTTTCGAGCCCTTTTTCTTTGCCCAATAAATTGAGAAATAGGATTTAGGTAAAATATAAAATTAAATTTTGGAGGAAGTGAAAAAAATGAAGTTTTCAAGATTAAAAAGAATTAATGACCAAAGCTATTTGAAAGGGTATGGTAAGTATCAGCAATACCAACGATGTGAATTATGTAATGTGCCAATATTCCGTAACCCCTGTAGTGATCCGAGATGTAGTGGCGTTTTTGAAGGTAAAGGAAAGATACTTTGTAACAAGTGTGCAGCAATAATTGAAAAGATGCCTGCAGAACAAGCACTTCAAGCTTTAAGTAACGCATATGAAATCTATCGAAAAAAGAAGATAAAATAAAAAAAGGCACCTCCTTCATTTTCAATGAAGCCAAAGCCTTTTTCGGAGTTGAACTACATTTGTGGATACAAAGTGCTTATCGTCTCATTATTATATAAATCCAAGCTAAAAGTTATTCTTAGAACACCTGAGATTATGCCGGTGATAAAGTTAAATAATGGTGAAGGAATATAATGTAGATTCTTACGAAAGAGAGATAATTAGATGGCGGTACAAATTTTAACAGATAGCACAAGCTATTTGAGTGAAGAAGTTAGGAATGAGTTAAATATTAGAATGGTGTCTTTAAATATTTCCTTTGTAAATAGCAGTATGAGAGAAATAGACATAGGTAATGAAAGCTTTTATGAGATGATGGCTACAAAAGGGATTCCGATTTCTTCACAACCTGCAGCCGGAGAGTTGTATAAGGAAATGATAAGTGTAGTCGAGAGGGGAGATAGTCTGTGCTGTATCTTCCTATCTTCTGATATGAGTGGTACTTTTGCTACAGGGCAAATTACAAAGGAAATGGTATTAGAAAAGTATAAGGATGCTAAGATTGAGATCCTAGATTCTCGATCGAACTGTATGCAACTTGGCTTTGCAGTGATTCAGGCTGCAAGAGCAGCGAAAAATGGTAAAGATTTAGACCAGATTAAAGAAGTTGTATTGGAAAATATCCGAAGAAGCCGATTTTTATTTATTCCTGACAATCTTGAATACCTGAAAAAGGGTGGCCGAATTGGCGGTGCGAGTGCGTTGATCGGGAACCTACTTAAGATCATCCCAATTTTAACCGTTGAGAATGGTAAAACATCTATTCTGGCGAAGGTTAGAATGAAGGAAAAAGC
>CALBJS010000089.1 GCA_937892995.1 uncultured Peptococcaceae bacterium
GCTATCCCGTTGTCCGGGGGTATCAATTCCGGCGGACGATTAAGGTAAGCGCTTAAAGCAAAGCCCGCTAAAAGGAATACGGCGATGACGGCTAATCCTATCGTCAATAACAAATGCCGCTTCTTGCGTAAGGAGTCCTTTCGCCTCCCGGCTGTGTGCCTGTCTCTTGAATTAGAAGGTTTATTGCTGCTTGAATTTCCGGAGTGATTCATGCTGATAGTCCTCCAATATTTGTCTCCATGTGTTTAAGACGGCTGCTGTAGATTTCCATGATATTTATTTTTTTAAGAGTAAAACCTAGTTGTTTTCTAACTTTAAAAGCAAAGTTCTAAAAATGTCTGGTCTAATTGCCTATTCTAATGCAAATAGACTGGATATTGCAGTTATTATACTTGCACACAATAAGGTTTTGTCTTAGTTATTTCACAAAAGAATGTTCGAACATTCGTCGAATATCTTCTTCCTTCGGTTTTACAACACAATTGGAAATGTTTTTGGCCTGGATGGCCTTCTTACTGTATTGACTGATTTCTGCGGAGCTAATCCCTTCTTTTCTCTCCAAGAGACTGTTCATCAGATTCTGAAAGGAATCGACTCCGGAAAGGTTCATCGCCCCCAGTATCCTTTCAGTTAAGTCCGGCTGTACTTTTTCCACGAATCGCAAGTATTCCCCTAACAGAAGCCCGTTGGCTTTGCCATGGTCAATGTCCTTAAAGTAGGTCAGGGAATAGCCCATGGAATGTACTACCGTAGTGCCGGTTTGGGCAATGACCATCCCTGCTATAGAGGAGGCCTGCAATAGTTGCTCCCTTTTCTCCGGGTCAAATCTGCCCTCAGGTCCTGCTTGTAATGCTTGTAGCATAGCAGGTACACAGTCCATGATCATCCTGATGCTTTCTGTGGCTAGAGAATTGGAAACGGCTTAAAACATTTAACTATTTTTATTAATCTATTAACCGATTCAATAATTTCTATCTTCACTGAACCAAATTTTTTAATTACAATGTTTTGAGAAAAAGTATAAATCTTACCTTTTCTCATACAAGAATCAACATATAAATTTCCTTCTTGCATTCTATCTACCAGCGTCGAGAAGAACCTCCGCCTCCAGATGATCCTCCACCGAAACCTCCAAAGCCGCCAGATCCACTACCGAAGTAACCCCCTCTGGTGCTGCCCCCACCAATTCTTCGACTTGTTCCGCCACCGCCGCCACTGCTTCCACCACCGCTAATGCCAATGCCTGCAATAATTAGTACTATAACTATAAAAAGGATAAACCAAACAAATTGGGGTATTCCTTCTGAACTTTTTGTTTCTAGCGGAGACCCCAGGTTTTCAATGTCATATTCTTTGCATACTTCGGTTACCAAGAGATTAAAGATAATATCAATACCTTGGTTATAGTTGCCCTCTTGAAAGTAAGGGATAGCTTGATCTTGAATTCTACCGGTTTTGGCATCATTTAGTTGACCCTCTAGGCCATAGCCTACTTCGATTCTCGATTCACGATCATTTTTGCTGACAAGTAATAAAACCCCATTATTCTTCTCTTTATCTCCAATACCCCAAGTGCGGAATAATTCATTGGCATATTCTTCAATATTGCTATTATCTAAAGAATCAATCGTAACTATTACAACTTGAGCAGTGGTTTGATCATCTAATGCTTTGGCTGTATTTAATATATCTTGCTCTGTAGTACCAGACAGCATTCCTGCATAGTCTTGCACATAGATATTCGTATTGGGTTTTGATGGTAGTGTTGCTGCGAATAAAGAACAAACGCCTAAGACTAAAATCAATATGGTTGAAATGAATAAAACTATAAAACGATTCTTCATTAGAACCACCTGTTTATTCAAATTTTACTACGGGAGCTTTGGCTGCTTCATCTTCTGCCTCGTAATAAGCATATTTATCGAAACCAAACATTCCGACGAACATATTGGTAGGAAATTTTTGAATCGTAGCATTAAATCCTTGAACGGTATCGTTATAATCTTTTCTGGCAATTGCAAGACGGTTTTCGGTGCCGGCTAATTCATCCTGAAGTGCGATAAAATTCTGATTCGCTTTCAAATCAGGATAGTTTTCAACTATCATTAAAAGGCGAGATAATGCACTGGAGAGTTCGCTATCAGCAGCTACTTTATCATCAATAGATTGAGCACCGGCAAGTTTAGAGCGGGCATCCGCAATATCTGTGAAAATTGTTTCCTCGTGAGTTGCATAGCCTTTAACGGTTTCAACTAAATTAGGAATAAGATCGTATCGACGTTGCATCTGGTTTTCTACTTGGCTCCATTTGCCATTCACTCCTTCATTTGCCGTAACCAGATTGTTATAGGTCCCAATTAAAGATATTCCTAGAATTGCAAAAAGTGCTATGACTACAATTAGTATGATTATCCCTTTTTTCATTATTTATTCCTCCACTTAATAATTTTCATCTGCATATATAATATCATAAGATTTAATGATAATTTTTATGATTTATTTCCCAAAAGATACAAGTATTCCTTACTTTAGCTGTTCCCACTCTGCAAGTTTAAAGCCTACCAACACAACATCTTCATTTACAATAATCGGGCGTTTTACCAGCATACCGTCACTTGACAGTAAGGCAATCTGCTCCTCCTCAGTCATAGTCGGCAGCTTTTCTGCCAGCTTAATAGATCTATATAGAAGGCCACTTGTGTTAAAAAACTTTTTAAGCGGCAGCTTGCTACGGAGATACCATTCTTTTAGCTCTTCGGCTGTAGGATTTTGTTCAGAGATGTGTCTTTCCTCATACTCGATTCCATTCTTATTCAGCCACTTCTTAGCTTTTTGGCATGTGGTGCATTTTGGGTAGCAAACGAATACATAGTTCATTATTAATTTCCTCGAATCTTAATTTTTTTATATTTCAAAAATTGGTTGTTTAGTTCCTGGAAAAACTGGCATATCCGAATAAATAATATGTGTTAAATCATGATATTCCCACACATATTCTCCAATAGAATAATATTTCCTTTAATATTTGCCTTCGTTTTATTATTTCATATTTACTGATAAGGATTGTAAAAGAGAACTGATATTGATCTGTCAGTTTTCTTCTATTTCACAAGCTTCTACTTGAATAATATTGAATTCGCAGTTACCTTGATTGTCCTCCCAACATATTATAAACCAGATAATGGACGAAGAGGTGATATTTGCATATGTTATTTCAAAGAAGAATAAGAATTAATAATGAACTCTTATTATTTGATCAAAATATTCCTGAGGATAACGTTGACCAAGCTGAACTTTTGCCAACGGAACCTGATTTAATATCCCAAGAACCTATTTCCTTACCCCAAGAATCACGAGGATTATTTCGAAAACCTACGCTCTCATCTCCGGATCCTGGTCACTTATATCAAGGAACAGGCGATGAAGAACTTGACAAGGTAATAGATATTGCCGGTTATGCCTATGATCCGATCCAGGATATCTTTTATTCGACCATGAATCCTTGGCAGAGGAATGTTGGCTATTGCCGGCTCTATGATGAAGCTGCTGCACCTTTAGGAATGATAATGGATTGTGAACCTGTTTATTTTGAATATGATAATAGAAAATGGATGATTTCCTTCTGGAAAGGCCAGTACGACATGGTTTGCGGTTGTGAGATAGGAGTCTATACAGGAGGACTTCAGCTTAATATTCCCAATGTTTTTACCGGTACTTTTTATAATTCAGTGAATGATGCCGAACGGCTGCAAATGTCTTATACTATCCAAAAGAACGGCCAAACCCTCTTTACTAGAAATGATAGACACTGGTGGCTAACAGGTTTTAAACTCGGAGAGTTCGCAGAGCCTTCGGAATTGACAATGGATATCAAGCTTACCTTAGCGAATGCTGCTATGCGTGATGCATTTCTAGATGGTTTTAGGAAAGCCGGATATGCAGACCATGAATATTCCCTAGATGGAAATACAGTCAGTTTTATTTTCGATTTTCCTCATACCTCCCAACCGACTACCAGAACACCGTCAACCGATCAAATCATCCAAGAAAAAAATCGACTCCTATGCGAAATGTATGAGGAAATAACACATCAAGGAAATACCACACAGGAAAAACTAAAAATTCTTAAAGAAGAAGCTCCCGAGTTATATGAAAAAGCCTTAAAGATAGGTTCAAATAAACAATTCTTTCAGGTATTGTATTTGTTGATTATTACTGCAATGTATCTATTAATGACCTTTAGTCAAGGTAAACCAAGTGACAAATATTATTTTTCCAGGAAGAAAACGGAAATTCTCAATAAGTTAAAACAAAAAATTGAAGAATTAAAGCCTTAATAATAAGGTATTAGTAATAGATGGGCACAACCTTATGCCATCTTAAGACTAAAACGTCTAATTAGGAATGTATAATCCGTATTTAGCACAATAATCAAAAAATCTTTCCTTATACCATTTAACAGCTAAATTAAATTGATACCACTTACTCCTCGCAAAGTCATCGGCTAATTGGATCCCATCTATTTCTCGATTATTGAAGTTATGGGAATCATAATTAACAAATGCTTCTTTCAACCATTTATTATCTTCATAGATAATAAAATCTAGATCATCTTTATCGAAAAAGCTTTCCTGAATGAGAAGCATTATCCAATTCATTTCCCTCATTTTATCAGTATTTTCTAAAAGGAGTGCCTCCATAAGGAAATCAAAGTTTTGATAACCGATATTCTTATCGGCATAATGATTATACTTTCTTAAGTAACTTTCTAATTGTTTTTTAATCTTAGTAAAGGCCCGTTTGTATCTTTCTCTATTATCTATTTCAGTTGTTTTATAGGAACAACTGAACACATCACTGCGGTCATATTCATAAGACCACATCAGGTACGGAAGATCAGGAAAATCCAAGGCAAGCCCATGCCCGTAAGCAGGGATAATACTCTCAAATATTTGATCATATTTATTATGACTATATAACTTAAAAGCATTAAGTATTTTATCAACTAACCCTAGATATAATTCGCTTTTTGGTTCAATATTCTCAATATTATTTACCTTACTTAGCATCCCGCTAAAACCTTGGTGGGCGAAGGTATCTGCATAAGGATGTAAAACCAATCCTAACTTAATTAAATTATCTTCCTGGAAGGCTTCATTTAGCATATCTAAGATTACTGGTGATTCCTCCTTACAACGAAGTTTTTTGGTAAAATTCTCGCCTTCACATCCAGGTACAAAGTGAAAGGCACTTGTATTATTAACCATTGACTCGTAGTTAAAAGTATTAATTCGAAAATAGGAATGAGCAGTTGCCATATTGAAAAAAGCTGGCCGATTAGCAATAAGGTCGTACTCGATATTGTCATTCGGATTATTAATATACATTAGATTGATTTTGGCATCATCAACATATTGGGAAGCATAGGTAATTACAAGAGCACTTTCTTTATTAAAACCACAAGCCCGACAAAAGCCTAACATAGCGTAGTAATGTGCATCTCTTTTCAAGAGTATCCTCTCCTGACATCTTCCACTACACTAGCCTATTCTATTTATTGGTTATATGTGCGTACTTGCTATCTGCTACAAAAATACAGTTCATCGGTAAAATTAAAGAAACTTTTGTTTTAAAAAAGCGACTGGTTTTTAATAGCCAATCGATTTCCTTAAAGTGCCAAATTCAGTTTTGAGTTCCCGTATAGACGAGGATCGCATCTCTTAGAAATACCGCAGTGCCAGGTTGTTTCTCGTCATAGTAGGCTGTAAATCTCGGATCATCTACATACATCTGGCCAAGTCCTGCATGGGCTTCTTTGCTGTAACTATCCCAATAATAGCAGAGCCACTGACGATGAAGATCTGCTGCTTTTTGTGCTGATGCACCTGCAGGATCTCCTGTTCGGAAGGCAATCTGAAGGGTTTCTGTAAGCTCATTAGCAAGCTTGGTAGCCTCTTCATAATCTCTCTCGGACATTCCTTTCACCTTTTGGTTAGATTTATTGACAACTTCATATCCATATTTATCACGAATTTCCTGACCATATTTTGCTTCATTGTCATCAATCAGCTTCTGCTTAAAGCCTTTAAACTTTTCTTTATCCGACATAGTAATTCTCCCTTCCGATAACGCAATTGTTTTGTCCACATTGGCGATCAAGGCATCCAATTGTGCCTTTTTGGTTAGAAGCTTCGCACGGTGTTCTCGCAGTGCGTTTTCTACATCAAAGGAAGGTGCGGTGACAATTTCCTTAATATTTTCCAGACTTACACCCAACTCTTTATAAAACAGAATCTGTTGCAATTGATTTACTTCAGTCTGACCATAGATACGATACCCTGAGGAATTAATTCTTGCCGGTTTAAGAATTCCTATCTCATCATAGTATCTCAAGGTTCTAGTGCTGACACCTGCCATCTGACCTAGTTTTTGTACTGTGTACTCCATATGCTCCCCCTCTAACGGTCACGGATGACCTAATAACGCAATGCCATGGACGGCAAGGAGCGGCAAGGTCACGGACGACTTAGAACACCTAAAAATTACTATACACCTTTACGTAACGTCAATGTAAAGAGGTTTTTTTAAGATTAATTATTTCTCCAGAATAACCAAGCTGTTTTAGATTGAAAAGTATCTTTTACCCTGCCATTCTGGGCTTGTTTTTTCAAATAACTCCGAATTGCCAGTTTTTCTTCGTCTGTCAGGGAATTTTTCCTTTCCAACTGTAAAGTGTAATACGTAAAAGCCTCTTCCACCGTTCTGTCATTTTCCCGTTCCGTTGTGTAATAAGTTATATCCGGGTGAATACCGTATAGCCAGAGGATATTAAAGCTGCAATAGATGCTTAATCCAAAGTCAGTCCTGTTTGGTTTTCTATGTAAGATATTTTGTTCGATAGCTTCCTTGAGTTTTTCATGTCTGTCTACATAGCCACTCATAAAGCAGTAATCTTTACTAGCCTCCATCATTTTTTCCAGGCTATTTCTGCTGTTTATAGCCGGAGTCATAATGGCAACGGCAAGATCAAATTTCTTACGACATCCATAGGCATCTAAATCGATGTCCTCCCAAGGTAATTCAGCAAATTGAACATTTTTAACTCTTCGTTCACTGGCCTCTTCCTTGGCATAAGCGATCATCTGGGTAGAAATATCCAAGGCTGTAACACTTTTTGCTTTCTTGGCGAATTCCAAGGCATAGGTCCCTGTCCCACAGCCGATATCCAAAATATCTAGATTTTCATAAGATAGCCCTTTTTGCTCAAAAAAGTTTAAAAGCTTTTCAACCCTATCTTCTCCCACTTGGTTACGATAGTCACTGAACTCCTTCGCTCTCTTATCCCAATGAATTTTTTGTTCCTGTAGATTTGGGACATTTTTACTCCAGAGCTGATCAAAGTACTCAAAACTCATGAATAATCTCTCCCCTTTCCCTTGATCTAATTCAATTTTTCCCAATATTTTTAAACCCACTCTCTACAGAGAAATAGTTACTTTAGTAGATTTTCGCCCCAAATAGAATTAGTGCTAGTTTAGCAAACTTAAAATGCTGAAGGCCAAATGGTATTCCCATAATTGTAATACAACAGATTATCCCGATAATACCACCAAATAATAGCTAAATAATATTCCCAATAAAATTCTGATTTTACCTCCATTGAATATCCATTCGCAAAATCATTTAGACTCAGCTATTTTCTCGGCCAGATCATTTAAATAGACCCAACGCTCCATTTTGAGAGTTAAAGTTTTTTCTAGTTTTTCTTTTTCAGCTATTAGTTCTTGCAGTTTGACATAATTAGTGACTTCCATTTGGATCGTATTCTCTAAGACGCTAAGCTGTTCTTCAAGATCAGTAATAACATCCTCGATTTCACGATATTCCTGCTCTTCTCTATAGGTGAATTTAAGCTTTCGTTGTTTGGAAAGGTTCCTGTTAATAAAAGTCGAGGAACTTTCCTTGTCTTCTTTTTCAATCGATGATTTCTGATCTGTTGTTGCTTCCACTTTTTCTTGTCTAACCTGGGCCGTAATGTTCTCTAAATAATCCGAATAACCGCCCACATATTGTTTCAAAGTTCCATCATCTTGAAATTCAAAGATCCGGTCAACTACTTTATCTAAAAAATAGCGGTCATGAGCAACAACGACCACAGCTCCATTAAAGTTTTCCAGATAATCTTCCAGGATAATCAATGTTTCAATATCCAGATCATTGGAGGGCTCGTCCAACAACAAAATGTTCGGAGCATCCATGATCACCTTTAATAAGAACAATCTTCTCCTCTCTCCACCAGAGAGTTTAGCAATGCTATTCCACTGTAAATCGGCAGGGAAAAGAAACCTTTCCAGCATTTGTGAGGCAGTTATGGTTCCTTCTACGGTCTCGATATTTTCGGCTATTTCCCGGATATATTCGATCACCCTTAGTGAAGTGTCCATCTCTTCACACTCTTGGGAGAAATATCCGATTTTGACAGTATCTCCTTTGACAACGGTACCACTGTCAGGTGCTACTTCACCAGTGATCATTTTCAGTAAGGTAGATTTGCCGCACCCGTTTTTGCCGATAATCCCTATTCTGGCATCACGCAGAATGATATGGTTAAAGTTTCGAATTAATTGCTTATTGTCAAAGCTTTTGGAGATATTGTTAATCTCTATGGTCTTTTTTCCCAAACGGGTAGTTACTGAGCTAAGATTCAGCTTTTCACCTGCCGTAGGCTTTTCCCTTTGACTTAATTTATCAAATCGCTCTATTCTTTCTTTGCTTTTTGTGCCCCGGGCCCTTGCCCCACGCCTAATCCAGTCCAGTTCTTTTCGATACAGACTCTTATTTTTCCGCTCAGTGCTGATTTCCATTTCTTCTCGCTGGGTCCTGAACTCTAGATATTTGGAATAGTTTGTTTGATAACTGTAGAGATTACCTTTGCTAATTTCTACAATTCTATTTGTCACTCGATCAAGAAAATAACGATCATGAGTTACCATTACAATAGCACCGGTATATTTTCGTAAGTAATTTTCTAGCCAAATCACCATATCGTTATCCAAGTGGTTGGTCGGCTCATCAAAAATAAGAATTTCACTGGGATTGATCAACGCACCGGCTATGGCCACCCGTTTTTTCTCTCCCCCAGATAATAAGCTTACATCCTTAGAAAAATCAGTAATACCCAACTGGGTTAAAATCGACTTGGCTTCATATTCCTTCAGATCTTTAAACTCAGAAGAGGCTCCTCTAAATACCTGCTCCAAAACGGTCGGATTTCCACCAAAAATAGGGTTTTGTGGTAGGTAGCCGATCCTTACCCCTGCAGCTTTGGTAATCGTGCCGCTGTCAGGTGTCTCAAGTTCGGCTAAAATCTTTAGAAATGTAGATTTTCCGGTACCGTTAACCCCGATTACACCAATTTTATCCCTTACATTTAAGTATAGGGAAATATCTTTTAGTAGCTTTTTTTCATTATAGCTTTTCGTAATTTTTTCTGCAGATAATAGGCTCACAGAAAGGTGCACCTCACCAAATTTTTATAATTTATATTGTTATTTAGTATTTGTTCTTAATTTCAAGTATAGCATTTTCTCTTTCTCAATTCACTCTTTGATCAAATAAGGCTTAACACTGTTTTTGCTTAAAATTAAAAAGAGGTCGCCATCAAATGGAGACCCCCTTCGAATATTCTTAGTATCGGTATGTATTAAGATAATTAAATTATTGAACTATAACCGCTGTCCCTGACGCTGTTACCATGAGCATATTCCCTTGCCCTAAAACTTCGTAGTCTATATCCACACCTACTACAGCATTGGCTCCTATATTTTCTGCCCTTCTTGCTAATTCACTTAAAGCATCCTCACGAGCTTGAATAAGTTCTCCTTCATAAGAATTTGACCTGCCACCAAAAATGTTAGTTAACCCTGCTGCAAAGTCTTTGACAAAATTCACCCCGGAAACCACTTCACCAAAAACAATTCCTTTATACTGCACAATTTGTTTTCCTTCAATATTCGGTGTAGTTGTAATAATCATTGTATCCCTCCATTATTCCTTTATATTTTAGTTTAATACATTGCAGTACCAAAATATATATACTCCTCTTATCAATCCAAAAGGAAAACCCCTTTGCTTGAAACAAAGAGGTAATTTGATATAGTATATAATCCCGCAGAGTTCCTCCTTAATACTGGTTCGAGAAGATTAACGAGAGTCACCTACTTCATTCATTAAAGACACGCATTCTTAACCGAGTCTTACTGAAATCTTATACACCTTTCTTAAAAATCTTGTAATAACTATTCTTAATTGGTGTAAACCTAGACTAAAGAAACGGGCTTAATGATAGTTAATGGAACCTGCTCCTGAATAACATTTAAATTGGAACCTTAGAACCCAGCTGCTTAGAAACTTAACCTAGTAAACTCAAACTTTCGATTAATTGACTTAAAAATTTAGAAACCGTGGACAACTAATAAATAGGAGGAACTCTACGAGAAACTTCTCTAGACAACAAAAGCCATCCTTGTTTGGTGGCTTTAAAATCCGCTCGGCAACATCCTTTGAACATTCTCTAAGCGTGCCTCGGATTTTAAACCAGACCTCGTCAGTAGAAAGTTAACACTGTATGTTTGAACCTTTATATTTAGTTGTACCGCCTATGGTTTAAGTATAAATCCCTTTTACGGGAATGTCAAGGGATAAATGAATTGGAAGTTTATCCAGTTATTTTATTAATTCAAACGACTGAGTAATCTATCAAGATAGATAGATTTTATCTGCTTGCTTGCCATTGCTTGTTTTAACGGAGGAAGTTTCAAAATAACCGATAAAACTGCTGCCATGGCTCTATGGCTAGCAAAGGCTTGGTTATCAAAGATGAGCTGAGGCAGCATATCCTTTTCTATGGCCATGAGAACCGTCCTGTGTACTGAATTAGCCGGGGTTATTATTTGTTGTTCTCGCCGCTTCAAGGTGATGCTTTGCTTATTGCATGATCTGGTACACACCCCACATCCGAGGCAGATGCCAGAGTCGATTACAGCTACCCTATTCCTTTTTCCTGAAGCTTGATTCACTGGAATTAACTTTATAGCCTCAATCGGACAAGCCTTCAGACACTTCCCACAACCTGTGCAGTGTTCAGGATTGACAGTTGGTAAATAATTCGTAGTATGTAATGGTTGCAGAATCCCAAATTTTCTTACCGCCGTCAAGCCCTCACAACAACAACCACAACAGTTACAGATAAAACTTACATTATTTCTTACATTTTCACCACATTGCACTAGGTTATGTTCATAGACTTGAGAAAGAATCTCTAACGCTTCGGGGACTCCGACCCGACGGGCATATTCATGTTTGATAAGAGAAGCGGCCGCCTTGTTAAGGGTCAGGCAGACATCCGGTGGGGCATCACAGACTAGTTCCAGATGTTTCATCTTATGCCTGCAGTAACACATACTTACACCTATAGCAGAAGAAGCTTTAATAACCTCACTTACTCTTTCAAAATCAAGGATATGGATTGCATTTTCATTAGTAAGCACTGCTTCTTGGACGAATACCCTCCCTAACCTTGTCTCACTTCCAAGAAATAATTCCTTGATAAAATCTTCTTCAACATTCAAGTACTGATAAAATAACTCGCTCAATAATTTTTGGTCGATATCCTCTCGGATTCTCATTAACGAAAATTCAAAGAAGCCTGCCATTGGAGGTGGGAGAATATACTGTTGTTCTCCATTGTTTTCCATATCCAGAAGCAAGGCTTTGGAAGCAAGTCGTACCAATACTTTCTGGGCTTCCCTTTCACTTATCCCCCATATTCTGCTGGCAATCTGCACATTAAATGGCTTTATTGGAAGCTTAGCAACAAGCCCCGCCTCTTTCTCATTAAGAAGAACCATAAGAATCTTATAAAGAGTCTCTGACGGAGGTGCTTTTTGAGGAAATCGATTCAAACGTTCTTCTAGTCTTTTATAGGCTGATTTAATAGTATGATGAGACATAGGATAAACCTCATTTACTTCGTGGCTAATTCATTAAGGCTTCTATTCATATACTTACCATTATTTTTAAATATAAAATCATTAGGGCATCAGGCAAGTAGGTATTCAAGATCTTTTATTTCATCTTCAGTTAAGGATTCCAACTTATCATTTTTTTTACGGCAAAAGATGCATGATCCGAGAATGGGATCCCCTTGGATAACCCTGTTGATATCCAAGGCTTTTTTATGACCGATATCATTAAACAATAGGCAAATTCCATTTTTCTCTAGCTCTTTTATTCCCAAAGTGCCTTCTAGTAATTCTTCAATGGCTTCAACTTCATTGCTTATTCTTATCAATTCAGGTTTTTTTCCTGCGGGACATAATAATACAGTAATGTCCACTACAATGCACTTCCTTTCTAACCCTTACCCTGTGTTACTAGTTATTAAGATAATACAATGTATCTAGGAAGTCAATTATCACCAATGAACTAATCCGAAACCACTTTACTTCTTAATTTTCCTACCATAGAAGGCACATCTATTTTCATCGGGCAACGTTCCATACAGCGACCACATCTTAAACAGGTATAGAGCATTGGCGCTGCCATTTCTACTCCGCCGTCCACAAACGTAGTCCAGACAGATCCGATACCACATACATAAGTCCTGCCGTAATGTCCGGCAGTAATTTGGAAAACTGGGCATTCGTACATACTGCCACCACACCGTAAACAATGCAGAGCTTGCTTGAAACTTTCCACTTTCATCATTTCGCTTCTGCCATTATCAACAAATACAACGTAAAATTCTTTCGGACCATGGGCTCCATAGGTAGTTACTTTTTCAATATCCCCTGTCTTGCTTGGTCCACTAATGACGC
>CALBJS010000090.1 GCA_937892995.1 uncultured Peptococcaceae bacterium
ATGGAAGTATATCGTGGCGATCAATCCCAACAGCCCGGCAAAGAAAAAGGCTAGATAGAAGGAACCGCTGTGTAAGGCCCGAGCTTTACTCACTCCGCTGTTTTGCAGAGGGGTATTATTTTTCATCTGGTTTTCTTGCTGGCCGTTACCATAAGGGGCTAACCCCATATCACTAGGTTTCTTACGGATGACAAAAAGAGTAAAAGGAAGGGCGATTACCCCAATCATGACCGCTAATACTAGATAAGCCGTCTGCCAACCCCATATATCTATCATATAGCCGCTGAGAGGACTAAATACTACTCCGCCTAGACCGATACAAGTATAGGAAATTCCCATTGCCAAACCGACCTTTTCTTTAAACCAATGATTAATTAAGAATGGTACGGAAAGATAAACAATGAAAGTACCGGCGATGCCTAAAAGGATACCGGAAATATAAAATTGATAAAGAGACTTGTAAAAACCCATAGCTCCAAAAGCTACCACATCGAGTACGACGGCAGTAGTCAAAACCACCCGAATGTTCTTTTCTACGAGGATTTTCCCGGCTAAAGGAAGAAATAAGGCGATAACTATATATTGAATGGTCATATAAAAACTTATGGGCCCTGTTCCCACCCCTAAAGCCTGGCTCACCGGTACATAAAATAGACCTGCACAATTTAAAGGTATTGCTACTCCGGCGGTCATCAGAGCACAACAGCTTAAGACTATCCACCAAGCATAGTGTAGTTTCCCTTTGTTCTCCTTCATTTAATCTCCTTTAGGTCTTGCCCATTTTAACATCGTAGTCATATCACCAACCTGACAGACTGTTCCTTCCTGATTTACAATAGTATATTGTACTGTCAATACCCCTCTGTCCGGTTTGGAAGAAGATTGTTTGGCCTGTGTAATCTCAATCTCGGCATGAATGGTATCTCCAATTTTTATCGGGCTTAAGAATTTCCATTTGGTATCCAAAGCAGCAATAGCGGAACCGTCTACTTTGCCCATTCTGCCCCATAAACCTATGACAACGGAAGCTCCTAACATTCCATGGGCGATTCTGCCGCCAAAAGGTGTCTTTTCGCAGAAATCCTGGTCTGTATGCAAAGGATTATTATCCCCTGTTAAGCCGGCAAACAGCACAACATCTGTTTCCGTTATTGTCCGGGACATGGTCGTAAATTTGTCCCCTACCTTAAATTCTTCTAAATATAAGAAGCTCATAATTGTTTTTCTCCTTTGTTGTTATTTTAAAATATGGCCGCTGATAACCAGTTTGCAAATTTCCGAAGTGCCTTCACCAATAGTAAGTAATCTGGCATCCCGATAAAATCTCTCTATTTCGTATTCCACACTGAGACCGTTACCACCATGAATTTGGACGGCTTTATCGATAACCCAATTGGCCATCTCCGAAGTAAACAATTTAAGCATAGCGGCCTCTTTAGAGTAAGGTAGGCCGGCATCCCTCATAAAAGCTGTTTTATACAACATAGTCCGACCCAGTTCTACTTTGGTAGCCATTTCTGCCAGATAGAAAGCAATAGCCTGATACTGGGCAATAGGTTTGCCAAACTGTACTCTCTGTTTGGCGTAAGCAATGGAACGTTCCAAAGCACCCTGGGCCATACCCACAGCTACGGCGGAAATAGCCAGCCGGCCTTCATCTACGCCTTGCATAAAGAGGGGGAAACCTCGGTTTATTTCGCCCAAAAGATTCTCCTTAGGAACTCGACAATCTTTAAAAAACAACTGACCGCTGTGCGAGCTATTATTGCTCATTTTTGCTTCCGGTTTGCCGATTTCAAAGCCTGGGGTTCCTTTTTCCACAATAAGAATACTAATCCCTCGACTACCTTTGGCTTCCCGATCAGTTTTAACGGCTACGAAATATATTTCAGCATGACCTAAATTGGTAATCCAGCATTTAGAACCGTTGATAACCCACTCATTTCCGTCCAATACCGCATAGGTCTGAGTGGCACCGGAGTCAGAACCCGCCTGGGGCTCGGTCAAAGCAAAACAGCACAGTTTCTCACCACCGGCTAAAGGAACCAAATATTTTTGTTTCTGCTCTTCGGTCCCGGCGAACAAAAGGGGCATACACCCTAAAGAAGTATGGGCATCAATAATAGAAGCCAAAGAAGAATTATGACGGGCAATTTCTTCCATGACGATCATTTCACTTACGCAGTCTGCTCCGGCGCCGCCGTATTCTTCCGGAATTGAAATACCCAAAAACCCAAGTTCCGCACAACGCTTGATTAATTCATATGGGAATTCATGATTTTCATCTAATTCTCTGGTAACCGGGGCTACTTCCGTATCCGCAAATTCTTTAGCTGTGGCTCTTATCAACTCATGCTCTTCGGTTAAAAAATAACTCATAAATAAACCTCCTGAAATTTTTTATTCTTATATTAAATTCATTGCTCTAGCCTGTTTTCTTAACTCCGCCCTGAAATCAGGGCTGGCAATCGCAATCAGTTCCAAGGCTCGTTGTTTATTGGTTTTTCCCCATAAATTAGCGATCCCGTACTCCGTTACCACATACTGCACATCATACCGGGAGGCAGTCACTACTGTTCCTGCCGGCAGGACAGGCACAATCTTCGATATAGTTCCTTTCTTTGCCGTGGAAGGCAAGGCTAATATGGATTTTCCTCCGGGAGAAAACTGAGCTCCTCTGATAAAGTCGACCTGACCGCCGATTCCGCTATATTGTCTTAGCCCTACCATTTCTGAATTGACCTGCCCCAAAAGATCGATTTCCACACAAGCGTTAATGGAAGTCATCAAGTGATTTTGCCCAATTATACGAGGATCATTGGTATGGTCTATAGGATGAACTTCTATCATGGAATTATTGTTAATAAAATCATAAAATTTCCGACTACCGGCGATATTACCCGCCACTACTTTTCCGTTGTGAATGGTTTTCTTCCTATTGGTGATAACACCGCTTAAAATTAAATCCATAACTCCTTCTGTTAAGGTTTCCGTATGTATACCCAAGTCTTTTTTATACTTAAGACACTGGGATACGGCATCAGGCATAGAGCCAAACCCTAGCTGGATTGTAGCTTCATCGGGAACCAATTCGGCAATATAGCCTCCTATAGCCTTTTCTACAGGCCCTACTTCGGGTTTGGGAATTTCATAAATAGGCTCATCATATTCTACGATGTAATCTATTTTATCCACATGGATTTGCGTTCCCCCAACTCTGGGCATTTGCGAATTGATTTGGGCGATCACAGTTTTGGCATATCTGGTGGCAGGTTCGGTATAACAGCAGGACACCCCGAAACTGCAATTTCCGTTTTCATCCGGCACAGACAACTCCACTAAAGCTACATCCGGCTCTAAGGTACCACCCGGGGCAAACATCCGCGGCCATTGAAAAAAGAAGCAGGAAGTATAATCCACTCTTCCCTCATAAAAAGCAGGTCTCGCTTTCGGTCCCAAGAAAAGACTGTTGTGACGGAAATTTTCTCCCAGTTCAGGTGCTAAATGGGCATTAGGTCCGGGACTTAAGCCGTGAACAATCTCCACATTTCTCAGCTCCGATCCTCTTTCTACCAAAGCCCTCATTAAAGCCGGCGGCTCTGCCAACCAATCGCCTACAATAATACGATCTCCTGATTTTACATAGCTGATAGCTTCTTGGGGAGATAACATTTTATCTTTACATCTTTCTCGCCAATCCATTAAATTTAAACTCCTCCTTTAGTAAAAAAATGGGGAATATAAAATCACCTTTTTTATTAATTTAATACAAGCAATATTCATGCCAATCCTCTTTTTGCAACTCTTTTTGCAGCTCTTTTTGCCTATAAACCCGGCTTTTCCGTATTTTAAGAAGATCAGCTTTTTTTGTATCGTATTAATGAAATTTTCACATAGGATGATACTTCTTTCACATCCGTATTGGCTATAGTTTGTTGTAAATACTATCCAAAACAAACGCCTTTTAAGGTGTAAACAAAGAATAATCCCCACTTTCATTCAAGGTGGAGATTGTTTTGTAATTTGCTTATTTTTTCTCGCCAGTCATATGTTCAACGTCTATAACCATAACGCAAGTTCTTTTAATAGCTTCTTCCGCCAGAGAAAACTCTCTGCCATTCGTAAAAACAGCTGTAAATTCATACAAGCGTTTGGATTTCGTTTCAAACTCATCTATAAACCTCACCCTACCAAAAGCTATTACTCTTACAAGATCGCAGCGTTTTACTAATTCAAAACACACCTTATTGTCCAGCTTCAGGTTTTCGATTTTTGTCCCTTTGAAGCACCGTGCAAAATAAACTTATTATCCTTTTCTCCGTAGAGGTCTTGGTCGTTCCATACAATTCACCTTTTTATTGATATGTTAAGGAGTCCAATATCTCATCGATTGCTTGATCTGCCCTTTTCAAAAATTCACTCAAAAGAAGAGCTGCATTAGGATAAAAGACATTCGTCTTAGACTGTTGCATCTGCCCCGCAAAATCAGGAACCCAATTCAGAAGATGCCGCCTCATAAAATCCTTTTGAGCCTCTAAAAATCGTAGAATTTCTTCTTTCTCACCTTGGTTATAAGCTTTCTCCGCCATCTCCGACAGGCGTCCCAGGAAATCGAGTTCCAAAGCAATATGATCATCAGCCACATGGGGATATTCTGCCGGAATAAACCCAAATGCCCGGTAACAATCCCGTACTTCCAAAGTGCTCTTTTGGAATAGCAACCGTTCCTTGGTTACGTAAACAGATTCCCATGGGTGGGCCGGAAGCTTTTCAGGCCCTAGAAGCAATCTGGTATACTCGCTTTGCAGTTCTTCCAGCGTTGCTCCCGCTTGATTTTTATAGCGGATACAAAACGCATCAAAGACTTTTAAGCTTTCCATATAATCCGGACAATCTTCATCTCCAAACAATTCCAACGCCTCTTTCGAGGCTTGGCTGCCCAGAATTTCCAACTGCTCTTTACTTGGTTCATTGCCAAAAACACTTTGAAACAACTTATAGACCAAAGTCAGCCCGGAGAGAAGAATCTGTACTTCGTTTAAAGAGCCCAAGTTTACAACTCCACTTCCTCAAATTTTTCCTCAAGGGCACAGCTCTTGGGATTAATCAGCAGGGACGGACTAGTTACAGAAGCATTCGTCAATATCGGCAACTCGTTAACCAGGCCGGAACCATACTCCGCTTTCAAATCATCCAAATCGCCGAATTTGATTGCCCGCATCGGACAGGAATCGACGCAAACAGGGTTCTGGCCGTTATCACGCAGATCTTTGCAGGTATTACACTTTTCTACAACATGTTTTTCTTTAATATATTGCGGAACATTGTATGGACAGTTCCATGTGCAGTAACGACAGCCGATACATAAATCATCGTCATGCTGTACCGTCCCATCCTCTGCCTTGTACATAGCACCGGTCGGACAACCGGCTACACACTTCGGATTTTCGCAGTGGTTACAGGAACCGGAATAATGGTATATTGTCGCATTGGGATAAACGCCGGTTTCAAAAGATTGCACACTGCGGAAAAGCGTCCCAACATCAAGACGGTTTTTGTCCTTGCAAGCTACCTGACAGGTTCTGCATCCCATACACATCCGTGAATCAAAATAAAATCCCAACCTACCCATTATTGCTCATCCTTTCCTAATCCAATTTCACAATACGCTGCGGCCATTCCCAGTCAGGTTTTAAAGGTTTGCCGTCATATTTTTTAAAGTTAGCAACAACGGTATTATAACCGGAAGTTCCTTGGCCGGATACTCTTCCCCACCCCATAAGTACATTCTCAGATCCCGCAAGATCAATACCGCTTTTTTCATCAAGTTCGACCCAGGAACCATGAGGAAGTGAAATACAACCGGGCATTAAACGCTGAGAGACACTGGCATGCCTAAGGACTTTCCCGTACGGGGTCCACACCAACACCGTATCCCCCTGCTTGATACCTTTTTCTGCAGCATCCTTGGCATTAATAAACACGGGATTAGTCATTGCCTCTCTCGTCCAAGGCGTATTATCAAAAACAGTATGCGAACGTCTTAAATAATGAGGTGTATACATCTGATAAGGGTATTCACCTTTGATTTTTTTCTCCCAATCGCTAAAGGTAGATTCATAACCATCGAGCGGTGCACGGTATGTGGGATACGGTTTCCAAACCTGTTTATTGTTATAACCAAGAGAATTAAGCATATCAGCCTTTTGCTGGCAATAAATTTCAAATTTGCCGCTTTTACTGGAAAGAGGATGCTTTTCCGGATCTTCGATAAACTCCTGATAACCGATAAAAATATGGTTATCCCCTGGGTGACGCTCTACTTGATATCCGCCTTGTTCAATCAGTTCCTTGATACCAATTCTTCCCTCCTGTGGGGTGCCTTCAACGCCCCATTCGGCAATATCGGCTTCGGTGATGGTCGCAACCGGTACAGAGGTTACACCATCCTCTGCAATGCAAGTGGTGCTAGCAATAGCATTAAAAAATTGCTGTTTTTCATCAATAGGATATAATTCATCAGGATCAATACCCAAACGTTTAGCCAATTCTTTAGCAATCCATTGGTCTGATTTTGCTTCATAAAGAGGTGGAATTACTTGCGAGTACACATTGATAAATTCCCTGTTGGCCCTAGTTTGACCTGATGGCAGAATGCCGCCTAAGACACCACCGATGGCTTCCCATTGGGTAATGATCGGCAGAACGATATCAGAATATTTTGCTTGGGTGGTAAAATTATAAGCATGGGCTACTACAAAATCTACATGACGGTGTGCTTCGATACCCTTCATTACACCGGGAATTGATTGAAATCCGGCATTATTTTCATGATAGATTACATGAATATCAGCCTGTCGCGTTTGGCCGGGAGCAAACTCCAGACCAATACCGTTTCCTGTATGATTAAATGGCTTACCTAGCACTGCCTCCCAGATTTGATTGACATTAATAACATCATCTACTTCATTCGTGCTTTTCGCTATATTGTCAAAAACCTTTAATCCTGTTTCACCCTGTCTGACTAAACCAGGGCCGCCGGAAGCCGATGCCGCAGTGTTTGTACCGGCACAGCAGCGACCGGGCTTGCCAAATTGACCACCCATAGCACTAACGGCGATAATCAATTGAGGCCAGTCATCTGCATCATTGCAACGAGCCGCACCATACCCATGGTGGGTGGAAACTTTTTTGTCTTTGCGCATTTCTCTGGCATACCACTTAATATCGTTCACGGGAGCACCGCAAATTTCGCTGGCCCATTCAGCCGTTTTGGGGAGACCATCATATTTGCCCAGAACATAATCCATTAGGTTTTCATTGAGCTTGGCATCGGCAGGCATCGACTCAGCATCAAAACCGACACAGTATTTATGCAGGAAATCCCAGTCAATAATCGGATTGGTTTGAGGATCATCTTCCTCAAGCATCGTATGAATAACGCCCAACAGGAACGCAGTATCCGTACCCGGACGAACCCGAATCCATTTGGCCTCCAGCAGTGCAGCGGTCACATTATATTCCGGACCTACAACTACAAATTGCACTCCTGCCTCTTTTGCCTGCCAATAATGCCAACTAGGGCTGCCGGCAGAGGACCATACCGGATTACTGCCGTAAAGAATGATAGTATCAGCGTTCACCAAATCATAACGGTCATTGCCCCAAAGTTTACCCCAGTTAGGAGTACCGATATATTTACTTGCCAGACAAAACGTACCAAATGAAGATGTATCTCCCGCACGTATATATCCGCCATACGCACCCAACAAACGTCCGCCTTCTCCTACTGTGTAATTTGGTATAAGGAATGACCGGTTGCCATACTTCTCCTTGGCGTGTTTAAATTCAGCAGCTACATAATCCAAAGCTTCTTCCCAAGTGATGCGTTCCCATTCATCTCTGCCGCGCAGTTCTTTCTTACCACCGGTCAGAGGCTCCCAGTGTTTTCGCTTCATCGGATACTTAATGCGATCAGGACCCAAGCATTGTTGCTGCTGCGAACGCCCGCGCAGGCAGCTTCGCTGCTGTGGATAATCCCAACTATCCGGATGAGTATCATCTGTTTTCTGGCGTAAAACAACACCATCCTGCACAAGTGCCATATTTATACAGCGTCCACCGCAGTTATGCCAACAAGCAGCAGATACCCATTTGGCATTTTTCGAACTCGCTTTTGCTGTGTCCTGAACTAAAGAATTAGAACGATTCGAAGCTCCTATGGCTGCAATAGCTTCCAGAAAATTCTTGCGACTTTTTTTGGTGTTTCTGACCTTGTTCAAAAAATTACCCATATATAATCACCTCTTATTCTTAGCAAATATTTTATTTTAACCCGACCTGAGTAATAATCATAGTGTCATAGAAGAGATAACGCCCTACAAACTGACCTATTAACACAAGTGCAAGGGAACTGTATGTGTAAAATACTCCTGTTCCTTCACCTAAAACAGAATAAAATAGTAACCCTGTACCCAAAAGAATAAATAACCATTTAATTATCGTTGCTAAACCCATACTTTTAAGGACAGCTAAACTTTGTTGAACAGCCAAACCCCCATTTGCTCCCAAGTCTACATAATATAAGGCCATTGCAACTACCTGTACTATCACAGCGATAGCAACGGCAGCAACAATAATTTGCTGCATATTGAAAAGTTCTTTTATACTTAAGCTGTAGAACAGTACCGCTCCCATAGATATCGCTGCAGCATAAAACTCAGCAAAAATTGAACCATGCTGCCAGGCAGGAACGCTTGTAGAAGTATATACTGCTGTCATCACATATACTTCCACCAAACCAATAATTGCCGAAGCAGAAGCTAAAACATTAATTATTGTCATTGCCTCAGGTTTCAATATAATAAACAAAGCAGTACTAACAGTTAATCCGCTAAAAGCAGCTGTAACCCAGATCTCACGGCTAAGCCAAGAAGTAGTAAAGTTAAAAAGAGCCTTAGCTGCGTGCAATGGACGACCTAAATGTAAAAGAGATGCCAAAAGGCCTATTACAGCTAAACACGCGGCTATAATCACAACGCCGTTATAGTTTGCTTCCTTACTCAAGAAATTGCCAATTGCTACAAATATCATTACTCCGGCTGCTGCCTGTATAAAAACAGAGAATATTGTTAATGGCAAGTGTTTCATTGCTTACACCCCTACTTCTTTCTTTAAATTAAATTTAATCAATAATTTTATAAGCAATTTCCATGCCATATTTACCTTTCGCTTTAAACTTAGGGATATATAATAGCTTTTAATAGCTCTGTTGTATTCTTATATCCCTTATTTAGCTTCAATAACGCTAATTAAAAATATTTTTGTTATTCGGATTTACTTTTTCGTCCTAGTCTTGATTGGATAAAACCTATATGAAATAAATCACAATGGTTAATACTGTTTTCACATTTTTTAACGCCGTTTCCATCAATAATTGTAATTGTTTAAGCCCAAGTGGCCGAAATCGGAAAAGAAGCAGCCTAAGACCGCTTCTTTCATCAATATATATTTATCTTATGGAAGGGACATCATTAATCTTTCTTACTTAAAGAACGCATACTTCCCCTGCTCGATCATAACACCTTTCACCGGTTCC
>CALBJS010000091.1 GCA_937892995.1 uncultured Peptococcaceae bacterium
TTTATTCTTCCCATATTTTTTTACTTGTTTTGCCTACGATAATTTTACTCTAAGAGATTATGAAAGTAGCATTAAGCCAAATAAGGGAAAAACCCGCAACAAATGTTACGGGTTCCTGTCCATTGGTAATCCCTGCAAAGAAAACCTCTACCTTCTAATATTCAGGTTCCAGAAGACCATAGCCCCCATGTTTCCGTCGATAAACTACATTCATCTGTTCGGTATCTGAGTTCATAAAGACGAAGAAGGTATGCCCAATAAGGTTCATCTGCATGACTGCTTCATCTACCGACATGAGTTTAGCTGGAAATCTCTTGCTTTTAACGATGCGGTCCTTGTCCATAATCTCATCAGTTTCCAGTAAGAAACTCGGTTCTTCCTTGGCGACCTTGACTCTCTTTTTGCCTATCCGTTTTCGGTATTTTTCCATCTGACGTTCAAGTTTATCCATTACCAGGTCGATGGAGGAATACATGTCATCTGTTTCTTCCTCACCTCTAAGAATAAAACCGTTAAGCGGGGCAGTAACCTCAACTCTCTGACGTTCCTTTTCTACGGACAGTGTTACTTGGACATCTGTAAAATCATCTGAAAATTTCCCAAGTTTACCTACCCTTTTCTCTGCATATTCTTTCAGGGCATCGGTAACTTTAAATTGTTTGCCGCGAACGTTAATATTCATTGTCTCAACCCCTTTCGCCTGATATATATTTAATATTCACCTTAAAGTTTTAAATTCCTGCCACATTCTGTCTAGGATACAGTATATTATTTCCCGAAATATAAAAAACATCCCGAAGGATGTTGGGGATAAGGGGTATATTTAACTAAGTCTTTCGGGCCTAAGATTATTCTAAGCTCCCTAATTTAAAGAATTTTACTTAAGAAGGCTTGGGTTCTTAGATTACGGGGTTTACTAAATACCTCCGCGGGATCACCCTCTTCGACGATTACCCCTTCATCAATGAAGATCACCCGATCTCCAACCTCCCTGGCAAAGCCCATTTCATGAGTAACCACGACCATGGTCATCCCTTCTTTAGCTAGATCGCGCATTACCGCCAATACTTCCCCAACCATTTCAGGATCAAGGGCTGAGGTAGGTTCATCAAAAAGCATGACCTTAGGCCTCATGGCTAAAGCACGAGCAATTGCTACCCTTTGTTGCTGTCCCCCGGAGAGACGTCTGGGATATTCATCGATTTTATCAGCAAGTCCTACCTTATGCATAAGTTCAAGGCCTATTTCGGTGGCCTTTTTTTTACTTAAGTTGCGGACAATCTGGGGTGCCAAAGCAACATTTTCCAGAGCAGTCATGTGGGGAAACAAATTAAATCTTTGAAAGACCATTCCTACTTCTCGCCGAATCATATTAACATTGGCTTCGGAATTAAGCGGAACGCCATCAATCATAATCTCCCCGCTTGTGAGATCCTCAAGCTTATTCAGACAGCGTAAAAAAGTGCTTTTGCCTGAACCGCTAGCCCCAATAACAACAACTACTTCCTGCTCTTTGATATGGATGTTTATCCCTTTTAAGACTTCAAGTTTCCCAAAATATTTATGCAAATCTTTAACTTCAATCACTCTTGCCCAACCTCTTTTCGGTATAGTTTACCAGCATAGATAAAACCATGGTCATACAAAGATACATCAAGGCTACCGTGAGATAAATAGGCATGGGCTGAAATGTCCTGCCCACGACTATCTTACCGGAATAAAGCAAATCCTCAATAGCAATAAAAGCTAACAAGGAAGAATCCTTAAGCATGGCAATAAACTCATTCCCTAGAGGGGGAACAACTACTTTAAAGGCTTGGGGGAGAACAATATATCTCATACACTGGTAATGACTCATCCCTAAAGAGCGAGCGGCTTCAGTTTGTCCCGGATCAATAGATTGAATTCCAGAACGGAAGATTTCGGCCGTATAAGCTCCACAATTAAGACTTAAGGCGACAAACCCAGCTATATATTGATAATTATCCGGCATGGAAAATCCAAATAATTGCGGAACACCAATATAAATAATTAGAATTTGAACCAGAAGTGGCGTTCCACGAAAAAAGTCAATATAGGCCGCACAGATATATTTAATAATCTTATTTTTACTCATTCTCCCAAGGGCAAAAAATAATCCAAGAATGGCACCGAAAAAAACGGAAACAACGGTAAATTGGATTGTTATTTTGGCTCCTTGAAGAAGTATAGGAAAGGCTTCAATGGCCAACCCCCACTTAATAACCACTCTCTTATCCTCCTTCTGGATGGAATCTACAAACTTAAAAATCTTAAATTAGATCTGTAAATTTTTAATGAATTAA
>CALBJS010000092.1 GCA_937892995.1 uncultured Peptococcaceae bacterium
CATTCAATCTCCGCTCTGGATGCCAGCCAGGTTATACGCGGGTCCACGGTAATAATTTTCGTGCCGCGTTTCATCATATCGGTGATTGAATGTCCGAAGAACCCATCTGGGTTGGATTCCAGCGGGGTTTTACCCCAAATAATGATATACTCGGGAACCTTAAAGGCCGGGTTGTCATAGCGATCGGGAAAATAAGCGGCATGATCAATCTCCGGATAGCCTGCGCCCATCAGATAGTTGGTGATGGTGCAGCGTGGTCCATAACAAGAAGCCCCGCTTAAGGGTGTGCCACAGTTCGGTGTTTGCAGGACGGCATAGGACAGAACCGGATAAAATAAGGTTGCTTCGCGCCCGGTTCCTCCTAGAACACCTACCCCTTGATAGCCATATTTTTCACGCGTTTCGTACACTTTCTTTTCAATCATATCATAGGCTTCATCCCAGGTGATACGGACAAATTTGTCTTTTCCTCGGTCGGCTTTATCCCGTTTCATCGGGTATAAAATCCTGTCAGGATGATATAAATATTCGGTCAGGGCTAAACACCGAACGCATAAGCGACCCTTGGTTATCGGGTTTTCTTCGTCTCCCTCCACACTGACCACTTTGCCGTCTTTAACGTGCAATTTAATACCGCAGCCTACCGGATGGCATCCCGGGGCAGACCAGGCGGTTGTCCGGACGACATAATCATTCTCAGTACCCGTTTTCCACTTTGTACTCATTTAAAAATCCCTCCAAATATAATGATCTTAAACAAAAATGCAAACGTTTGAACAAGGGAATACTTAACCTTCTCATAATGAAAGTGTTTCATATTTTATATGTCTATGTTATTCTTAGGGTTAAGAACCATAGTTGAAACCATTGTATGTGATTGTTTGGGTACCCTCATATACGGTTTCTTCTGTGGTTTAATTCTTTACGTGTTGCATTTTGCTTTACTAGAACTCCTAAAAAATCCAGTGAATTACTTGTTTTTTATTTAACGAAAAACTTAAAAAGAGTTGCTATGAAGCTTTTTTTCTGTTTAACTTGTTGCTTTTACTTTTAACTTGGGCCAGGTTACGGTCAAAATTGCAGAAACAGCTACAGCAATGGCTGCAAAGAGAAAACCATAGCCAACTTTGCCACCGGCAGCATCGATCATCAGTCCTGCCATAAACGGACCGCCGTATCGACCAACCATGGACATTGTACTAATAACACCGCTGCCGGTACCCCTTAAAGCAGCGGGGTAGTAGTCTGCAAGTGCAGCCATGATAACCGGTGTAATGCCAAAGCAGCCAAGCATTAACGATATCAGAAGATAACATACCATTAAGTTCGGGGTGCCTAGTAATACGAAGTAATAGATAACAGCAAAGAAAGCATAGCCAAAACAACCAATCGCAATGACATTTTTTCTCTCGATCTTGTCGGAAAGCGGACCCCAAACCTGCATGAATAAGATAGAAACAATAGCTCCTATCGTAACAGCCAAACCTGCTTCTGGGCCACTGAAACCCGCTCTTTTGATGCTTGCTACATAGTAAGTGGAATTGGCCATATAACCCAACTGATAAATGATATACATAATCCCGATCTTCCATGTAATCGACATTTTTAATACAGCAGCAAAGTTATTATCTTTCTTATCTTTCTTAGGAGCTGGGACAACGGGAGTTCCCGGAGGAGATCCAACTGGTGTTAAACCTTTTTCTGCAGGATCATTCCGTAACAGGCTGAAGAAGCCAATTGTGACAACAGCTGCGATTATACCAATGATCACGAAACAGCTTTGCCATCCTCTGCTTGCAATACCCAGCGGCAATACAACACCGAGAATCATAGAGGTAATTGCTCCCCCAGGAGTGATGAAACGCATGGCATGACCACGTTTTTCGGGAACAAACCAAGCGCTTACCAATTTGGGTACTGTGGCAACAAAAACACCGGCGCAGCCCAGACCGACAATCGTATAGGCGGCAATTGCCGTGTTGAGGCTTTGCCCGCCTAATAGGCCGAATAACAGCAAGCCAACAGAAGCACAGGCTCCGGCTCCGGTCAAAGCTAACCTTGGACCAGTTTTATCGGCCAGCCATCCCCAGAAAAAGGCAGCTCCCGCATAAACCAAACCAAAGTAGGAAGATATTAATCCAACTTGTGCATAGGAAATCTTAAGCGTCTCCTGAATACTTACCAGAGCAATAGAAAGACTCCGCATGCTAATGAGCAGAATAACCTGCGTAAGAAAGCCCGCACCAACTACCACATATCCATAATGTAGCCAACTTTTCTTAGGGTTTACTGGAATTTGATTTCCAATATTAGTTTCCATTACTTTTTACCCCTTTCTAAAATACAAGAGATAATTAATGTAATTTGTCAATTTAAGTTTCCGTTGATAATACTTCCCTGCAAAACGGACATTTTTCAATTTTCACACCGCCGACTGGCGAAACTTTCTTACCGCATTTAGGACAGACAATAGGTTTCTGTTTTGAAAATTGCAAAAAATTGGATACCCCTGATTTCTTCTCTTCCTCTGATTTCAGATAACCTGACATGCTTATTCACCTCCCTTATTTGAATCATTTGTTTGGTCCTTCTCCAAAGGGGTTTTGCAGAATGGACATACTGTTTGTTTGATACCATCCAAAATCCCTATTTTCCTACCACATTTGGAACAAACTTGCGGTTTAGAAATTTGTGTTGGCCTAAAACACATTTTTTTCCTACCCTCCTCTCAACATTTATTTGTTTGTCTAAAGCAGCCAGCTTTCTAAGCATTGAAGAGACACCTTAAACAAACTCTAAAAAGTAGTAATGCATAAGCTGTGCCACACAACATTACATTAAGAACATTTGAGATGAGTTAAGCAGGATGAGCATTTTATACGAAGAACCAAAGAAATATGCCTAAATTTATGTCAAATAGTTCGTTGTATTTGCGACATGCAACAAGCATATGAGACATTGAACGAATGTACATAGTACATCCAGTTCTGCTATTTAAATATTCATGGATGAGACCCGCTAATTTTGACAACACAATTATGGAGTGAATTTAAAATGATTAGCTTTTTAAAAAGAGGGGCCTTTTTATCCATTTTCCTTTAACAAATACGCAAAATATCCCTTTCTTTTGCGTATTTGCCCATTTTCGCGTAAAAGGTTAGATTCCTTCACAAAAAAGTCCCGTAAAACACTCGTCCACGGGAACATACTGCACACCCAATATTCTAATAAAATCGCCGAAACCGGTACTGTCAATAATCTTTCGCAAAATTGATTTTTCTGCTTGGTATAGATTTATATATTTTGACCCCAGAGGAGACTTGATATGGGGGCGGCGGATGCTACCCTTAAGTTAAGGGATGGGGCTTACCCTAAAGTAATACATCATTTAACCACATCCCGCGACCCATTGAAGCATCCGACGTAGGGTCCCATGTCAAGTCTACCCCAGAGATAATCTGTAATTAGCCAACTGCAAGATCATTTTCCTTGTTCATCTCTTCTAAATGTTTCATACTCATATACATTTTTGTCCCCCAAGTTTTGCTAGCTACATATCTTAACCGGGCACATACGAGCATTAGTGCTGAGTTTCCGTCCGGAAATGTTCCAGCAACGCGAGTTCTACGCCGGATTTCCCGGTTTAACCTCTCGATAACGTTATTACTCCGCAGTTATGTCCAGTGTGCTCGCGGAAAATCCATATAAGTCAGTGTTTCGAGGATGCTGTCTTCAACCTTTTTTGCCGTTCCTTTTAGTTTCATGTCTTGAAGTTTGGCTACGACTGCTGCCGCCTTTTCTTTGGCTGCTTCTTTATCTTCCTGAGCATGAATTGCTTTGAGCATTGCAGCGTTGGAATTTGGCTTCGGGGAAGGTTTCATTCACGGCTTCTAACAACCCTAAGCATTTATCGCCAATAAATAACTGAGTTCCCGTGAGCCCTCGTTCTTTTAAGCTCTTCATAAATTCCAGCCAGCTTGTTTTATCCTCTTTCATTCCTTCAGAAGCATCGATGACTTCTCTGTAACCTTCTTCATTAACGGCCATGGCAATTAGGATCGCGACGTTCTCGTATTCACCGCCCCAATTACGTTTGAGGTAAATTCCGTCGAGATATACATAGGGATACTTGCCTTGCAGAGGACGATTACGCCAATTATCAATGTGTCCATAGACTTTTTGGTTCAACTTGCTAACAGTTCCGGCTGAAACTTTGGTACCCCATAGAGCCTCGGTGATATCTTCCACACGACGGACTGAAACACCGGCTAAGTACATTTCAATCAAGCTTCTTCCACAGAGCTTTCACGCCGTCGATATCGCTCAATGATCGCCGTTTCAA
>CALBJS010000093.1 GCA_937892995.1 uncultured Peptococcaceae bacterium
CATAATTCTGCCCGGTTTAACAACGGCAACCCAGTACTCGGGGGTACCTTTACCGCTTCCCATACGGGTCTCAGCCGGTTTTGCAGTAATTGGTCTGTCAGGAAAAATATTTATCCAAACTTTACCGCCACGTCTGATATAACGAGTCATCGCAATACGAGCCGCCTCAATCTGACGATTGGTAATCCAACCATTTTCAAGAGCCATCAAACCGTATTCACCATAAACTACTTTGGTTCCCTTCTGAGCTTTTCCTTTTAAAGAAGGGCGATGTTGTTTACGACGTTTTACTCTGGTAGGTACAAGCATCTTATAATCCTCCTTCCTCCTGAGCGACCTTCTTGGCAGGAAGAACTTCGCCACGGTAAATCCATACTTTTACACCAATTTTACCGTAAGTTGTATTGGCTTCGGCAAATCCGTAATCAATATCTGCACGAAGGGTATGAAGGGGCACTTTTCCCTCGTTATACCATTCCGTACGAGCGATTTCTGCACCACCAAGTCGTCCGCTACATGAGATTTTAACTCCTTGAGCACCTGCACGCATGGTGCGTCCTACTGTTTGTTTCATTGCCCTCCGGAAAGAAACACGTTTTTCTAGTTGTTGGGCAACGCTCTCAGCTACGAGCTTAGCATCCAATTCCGGTCTTTTTACTTCTACGATATTAACCGCTACCTGTTTGCCGGTCATAGCCTCCAGTATTTTACGCAAGTTCTCTACTTCCGCACCACCGCGGCCAATCACGATTCCCGGCTTAGCGGCATGGACAGATACTTTGACTCTGTTTGCTGCTCTTTCTATTTCAACCTTGGGAATCCCAGCTTGTTTTAGTTTATTAAATATAAATTTACGAATTTTTAGATCTTCGTGAAGGAGCTCTGCGTAGTTCTTATCGGCATACCAGCGACCTTCCCATGAATGAATGATGCCGATACGAAGACCTTTTGGGTTTACTTTTTGACCCATGCTTTGTCTATTCCTCCTTCTTATCGCCAACAACCACAGTAATGTGACTAGTCCGCTTCCGGATTCTGTCAGCTCTGCCCTGTGCTCGAGGCTTGATGCGTTTCATCGTTGGTCCCTGATCCACAAATACCTTAGTTACATATAGATCATCCGGACTCATTTCCAGATTGTGTTCAGCATTAGCAACTGCTGATTTTAGCACTTTACTGACAGGTTCAGTCGATAAGTTCGGTGTGAACCTTAAGATTGCAAGTGCTTCCCCTACTTTCTTACCACGAATCAAATCTACAACCTGGCGCACCTTGCGAGGAGAGATACGGATAAATTTTGCAACTGCTTTGGTTTCCATTGATTTTAACCTCCTCTCAATTAGCGTAAGCCGCTCGATTTTTCACTTCCGGCGTGTCCTTTAAAGGTTCGAGTTGGCGAAAATTCGCCAAGTTTATGCCCAACCATATCTTCCGTAATATATATCGGCACATGTTTACGTCCATCATGGACCGCTATCGTGTGTCCAATCATCTGTGGAAAAATAGTCGATCTTCTCGACCAAGTTTTTAACACTTTCTTTTCGCCGGCTTGGTTCATATTTTCAATCCGTTTTAGCAGGCGAGCACTAGCATACGGCCCTTTTTTAAGAGATCTGCCCATTCTGAGGTCTCCTTTCGCTTACTACTTATCTCGACGCTTGACGATGAATTTATTACTTTGGTTCTTCTTCTTACGAGTTTTAGCACCAAGGGCGGGTTTGCCCCATGGAGTAACAGGATTCCGTCCGATCGGTGAGCGTCCTTCACCACCGCCATGAGGGTGATCCACCGGGTTCATAACCGAACCACGAACTGTAGGACGTTTTCCAAGCCAACGGCTTCTTCCTGCTTTACCGATGGTAACATTCTCATGATCCAGATTTCCTACCTGCCCGATTGTGGCCCGACATTCGAGATGGATCATTCTCATCTCCCCGGATGGAAGCCTTAAGGTAGCATAATTTCCTTCCTTAGCCATAAGCTGAGCTGATCCTCCGGCTGAGCGAACTAGCTGACCACCTTTACCAGCTTTCATCTCGATATTATGAATATGAGTTCCCACCGGGATGTTTCTGAGCTTTAAGGTATTGCCGATCTTGATATCCGCACCATCGCCATTTAATATTTCCTGGCCAATTTGAAGACCATTAGGAGCAATAATATAAGCTTTAAACCCATCAGCATAATTGAGTAGGGCAATATTAGCAGAACGATTAGGATCGTATTCAATACTTGCTACCCTTGCAGGAACCCCATCTTTATTTCTTTTAAAATCAATCAGACGATAACGCCTTTTATGGCCACCACCTCGGTGCCGTACTGTCACGCGACCCTCACTGTTTCTTCCTGCCTTACTGTGCAGGGGAGCGAGAAGGGAACGTTCCGGTTCTGTCCTGGTTATTTCTTCGAAAGTAAGAGCTGTCATCTGTCTGCGACCTGGAGTTGTCGGTTTATATGATCTTATAGGCATTATTTTCTCCCTCCTTTGCCTTGAGTTTTCTTACAGACCTGCAAATCCTTCGATTTTGTTACCGGGTTTCAGAGTAACTATGGCTTTTTTCTTATCCGAAGTCTTACCAACATAGCGACCCATACGTTTCTCTTTGCCCTTGACTTTTAAGGTACGAACTTCATCGACTTGAACCTTAAACATTTTTTCTACTGCCGATTTGATTTCGATCTTATTAGCTGCAGTATTCACCCAGAAAGTATATTTAGCTTCTTCCACCATCCCTACCGATTTTTCGGAAATAACAGGACGGATAAGGACATCACGAGCATCACGCATTCTTAAGCACCTCCTCTGTCTTCATAACAGCAGCTTTGCTAAAGACTACGACATCATGTTTTAAAAGATCAACAATATTTAAAGCATCTGCTCTTGTTGTAAGCACTCCCTGAATATTCCGAGCCGAATATTGAACATTCTGGTCGTTGTTATCCATGACTAAAAGTGCTTTTTTGTTTACTTTTAGAGCTTCCAGTAACTTTACCATATCTTTAGTTTTTGGCTTTTCAAAATTTAATTGTTCTACTACGATAAGGTTATTATTGTTTATCTTACTGGAAAGAGCTGAGCAAAGAGCTAATCTCTTTACTTTTTTGGGTAGTTTTTTACTATAATCTCTTGGCTTCGGCCCGAAGACTATACCGCCGCCCCTCCAGAGAGGAGAACGAATGGTCCCTGCTCTCGCACGTCCTGTACCCTTTTGTCTCCAGGGCTTACGTCCGCCACCCCTGACTTCACTACGTCCCAGCGTAGAATGGGTACCGACTCTGGCATTAGCCAATTGAGCTACCACAGCCGTGTGCATTACATGGACATTCGGTTCAATACCAAATATCTGTTCACTCAATTCCATTTCCCCAACCTGAGCTCCTTGCATGTTTACTATCTGTACCTTAGGCATTGCTTCATCCTCCTTTCTTCATGGATTACTTCGCTTTTACAGATTCTTTCAGTATAAGCAGGCTCTTCTTTGCACCAGGTACGCATCCTTTGACAAGGATGATATTTTTATCAGCATCAACCTTGACGACTTCTAGGTTTTGAACTGTAACCCTTTCTCCACCCATCCGTCCAGGTAAATTTCTTCCTTTGAAGACCCGAGCTGGCCCTTTCGCACCCATGGAACCTGTACCCCGGTGGTATTTAGAACCATGAGCCATCGGCCCACGACGCCCGCCATGCCGTTTATGCATGCCGGCAAACCCTTTACCTTTGGAAGTTCCCACTACATCGACCTTGTCTCCAATAGCGAAGAGATCTGCCTTAATTTCCTGACCTACTTCATAACTATCAACTTCAGCAGTTCTAAATTCTCTTACGAAGCGCAATGTTCTTGCTCCTGCTTTTTTGAAGTGACCGATTTCGGGTTTGGATGCGAGATTTTCTCTCATTTCATCATAGCCCACCTGAATTGCGTTGTAACCGTCTGAAGCTTCAGTTTTCTTCTGTAGAACAAAACACGGCCCGGCTTGAACCACGGTTACCGGAATGACCTTGCCATCCTCTGTAAAGATTTGGGTCATACCCACTTTTCTCCCCAGAATTCCTCTAGACACGACGCCACCTCCTATACACTTTGAAGTGCACCGGTTTAGTCCGGAGCACGAGAGTGTCTAAAATTTTTAATAATTCCCTGGGAATCTTTTATGAACAACACGCCGGAGATGTACCACACCTCCGGGTGTTTCGCATAACAAACATAAATATTTTACCACAGTCTTTTAAAGAATGCCAGTATAATTATAATTTAATTTCAATATCTACTCCTGATGGAAGATCTAATCTCATAAGAGCGTCTACGGTTTTTGAGGTAGGATCAATAATGTCGATCAGTCTCTTGTGAGTCCTCATCTCAAACTGTTCACGTGAATCTTTATTAACGTGAGGAGAACGCAGTATTGTATAGATACTTTTCTCAGTTGGTAGAGGAATAGGGCCGCTTACGCTGGCACCGGTTCTTTTAGCGGTCTCTACAATTCTTTCGGCAGATTGATCAAGTGTCTTATGATCAAAAGCTTTGAGCCTTATTCTAATTTTTTGGTTCATATTCGAGTACCTCCTGAATTTTGAGCCTGTTCAACAGGCTTATTTACGCAAAAATTCCCTGCTACAAGGCGGAGTCACCTAGTAGTAGCAACCTTTTACGCTGAGTAGAAGGGAAGCTGCTTTAAAGTGCAGCTTCCCATTATCTATATCTGTTTGATTATTCAATCAAGAACCTTACCAACTACACCGGCACCGACTGTACGTCCACCTTCACGGATAGCGAAACGTAGTCCTTCTTCCATAGCAATCGGAGTAATTAGTTCACACTCGATGGTGATATCATCACCAGGCATGATCATTTCTACACCTTCAGGAAGTTTAATGACACCGGTAACGTCTGTTGTCCGGAAGTAAAATTGAGGACGGTAATTATTGAAGAACGGTGTATGACGACCACCCTCTTCTTTACTAAGAACATAGATCTGCCCGGAGAATTTCGTATGTGCTTTGATAGTTCCGGGTTTAGCCAAAACTTGGCCGCGTTCAATCTCTTTACGCTCAACCCCACGGAGAAGAGCACCGATGTTATCACCGGCTTGGGCCTGATCTAGAAGTTTACGGAACATTTCTACACCTGTACAAACAGTCTTACGTGGTTTTTCGGCCAAACCAACGATTTCAAGCTCTTCACCGACTTTTAGTACCCCACGTTCCACACGTCCGGTAGCCACAGTTCCACGTCCGGTAATGGTGAACACGTCTTCCACCGGCATAAGGAAGGGCTTATCAGTTTGACGTTCCGGTTGAGGAATATAAGCATCGACAGCATCCATTAGTTCCCAGATTTTGCCACACCATGGACACTCTTTAGTTCCGCAACCACATTCTAAAGCTTTAAGGCCAGAGCCGATAACAACAGGGACATCGTCACCCGGAAATTCATATTCACTTAAGAGTTCACGAACTTCCATTTCAACCAGTTCAAGTAATTCAGGATCATCAACCATATCAGCTTTGTTTAACCAAACAACGATGTAAGGTACACCTACTTGACGAGCAAGCAAAATGTGTTCGCGGGTCTGAGGCATCGGGCCGTCAGCAGCAGAAACGACAAGGATCGCTCCGTCCATTTGAGCAGCACCGGTAATCATGTTCTTAACATAGTCAGCATGTCCTGGGCAGTCAACGTGTGCATAGTGGCGATTATCAGTCTCGTATTCCACGTGGGAAGTAGAGATAGTGATGCCACGCTCGCGCTCTTCAGGTGCTTTGTCAATTTGATCAAAAGCTATAGCAGATCCACCACCTGCTTTGGATAAGCAAAGTGTAATAGCAGCGGTGGTTGTAGTTTTACCATGGTCAACGTGACCAATGGTGCCTACATTAACGTGAGGTTTACTACGTTCAAATTTTTGTTTAGCCATTTTAGATCTTCACTCCTTAAATACCTTAAATTTAAGATGTTTTATATTTTTTTAGGCCCCTTGCCTTTTGGTTATTATTCCTTCGGCAATATTTTTGGGCACTTCGTCATAATGATCGAATTGCATAACATAAACTCCGCGACCTTGGGTCCGAGAGCGAAGTTCTGTCGCATAACCGAACATTTCAGAGAGAGGTACAAATCCTCTAATTATCTGAACCCCTGACCTAGCTTCCATTCCCTCAATCCGCCCTCTTCTTGAGTTTAGATCACCGATTACATCTCCCATATATTCCTCGGGAACCGTAACTTCTACCTTCATAATCGGTTCTAAAATTACAGGGTTTGCTTTCACTGCAGCAGCTTTGAAAGCCATGGAACCCGCAATTTTAAAGGCCATCTCTGAGGAATCCACATCATGGTAAGAACCATCAAAAACAGTGGCTTTGATATCCAAAACTTGATAGCCGGCGAGAATACCGTTTTGCAAAGCTTCTTGAATTCCAGCCTGGATCGGAGCAATATATTCCTTCGGGATCACACCGCCAACAATCTTGCTTTCAAAGACAAAACCCGTGCCCGGCTCGAGTGGTTCGAACTCCACCCAGCAATGACCGTATTGTCCGCGGCCACCGGATTGACGTACGAATTTCCCTTCGGCCTTGACAGCTTTGCGAATTGTTTCTTTATAGGCTACCTGTGGGCGTCCTACATTACAATCCACTTTAAATTCTCTTTGAAGTCTATCAACGATGATCTCCAGATGAAGTTCTCCCATCCCAGAAATAATAGTCTGCCCGGTTTCCTCATTTGTATTAATTTTAAACGTAGGATCCTCATCCGACAGTTTCAACAAGGCTCCACCTAATCTGTCTTGGTCTGCCTTAGTCTTTGGTTCGATAGCGATGTGAATTACCGGCTCAGGGAAAATCATTGATTCAAGAATAATTTTATTTTTTTCATCACAGAGGGTATCTCCTGTACTAACATCCTTAATTCCGACAGCAGCAGCTATATCTCCAGCCTGGACTTGATCCAAGTCCTCCCGGTGATTGGCATGCATCCGAAGTATCCTGCCGATTCTTTCTTTTTTCCCTTTAGTTGAATTCAGAATATAAGATCCTGCCTTTAAGGTACCGGAGTACACTCTAAAAAAAGTAAGCTTCCCGACATAGGGATCTGACATGATCTTAAAAGCCAGTGCTGAAAAAGGCTCATTATCATCGGAATGTCGAACACCTTCATCTCCAGTATCCGGATCCACCCCTTGAATCGACGGTACATCTAACGGGGATGGCATATAGTTGACCACAGCGTCGAGTAAAGGTTGGACTCCTTTATTTTTAAAGGAGGATCCGCACAACACCGGAATAAAATGTAATTCAATTGTCGCTTTACGGATCGCATCTTTGATTTCCTTCTCGGTTATCTCTTCCCCTTCCAGGTATTTCATCATCAATTCTTCGTCTACTTCCGATACTGCTTCCAGAAGTTTTTCACGATATACCTGGGCCTGGGAGATTATATCTTCAGGAATCTCTGCCTCTTCGCTTACATTGCCCATATCATCTATATAAACATGGGCTTTCATGGTAATCAGATCAACGATACCTTTGAATTTTTCTTCCGTACCGATCGGAATCTGGATTGGGACAGGATTGGAACCCAAGCGCTCAGCAATCATAGAGACTCCACGGAAAAAGTCCGCCCCCACTCTATCCATTTTATTAATATAAGCAATACGAGGTACTCCGTATTTGTCGGCTTGGCGCCATACAGTCTCAGACTGGGGTTCAACTCCTCCAACAGAACAAAATACAGCAACAGCACCGTCTAACACACGTAACGAACGTTCTACTTCAACAGTGAAATCAACGTGCCCGGGTGTGTCGATAATATTAATATTATGACCTTTCCACTTGCAAGTAGTCGCCGCAGAGGTAATAGTGATTCCCCTCTCCTGCTCCTGCTCCATCCAATCCATGGTCGCTGCTCCGTCATGTGTCTCGCCCAGCTTGTGAACACGGCCTGTATAAAATAAAATACGTTCTGTGGTTGTGGTCTTGCCAGCATCAATATGTGCCATGATACCGATATTCCGGGTATTCTCTAATAAAACTTGCCTAGCCACTTATTATCAGCCTTTCTTCCAGCAAAGTAAATAATTATGATAAAGAACTCCTATTATCGTGGTGATTACCAACGATAGTGTGCAAATGCTTTATTTGCTTCAGCCATTTTATGAACGTCTTCTTTTTTCTTGTGTGAGCCACCTGTATTGTTGGCAGCATCCATTAGTTCTCCCGCCAGTTTTTCCTGCATGGTCTTTTCTCCACGTTTACGGGCATATTCTACGAGCCATCGTAACCCAAGGGTCAGGCGACGGTCAGCACGAACTTCGATTGGAACTTGATAGTTTGCTCCACCGACTCTCCGTGCTTTAACTTCGAGAACCGGCATAACATTTTTAAGTGCTGCCTCAAATACTTCTATAGGATCTTTACCGGTTTTTTCTTTTATAATATTGAATGCTTTGTAACAATTAGCTTCAGCTACACCTTTTTTGCCATCAAGCATAATTTGGTTGATGAACTTGGTTACAATCTTATTTTTATAGATTGGATCCGGCAAAATTTCTCTTTTGGCAATATATCCTTTCCTAGGCAACTGCGTTCCTCCTTTCCCACGAGTACTCTGATACCTTGTCACTTAACTCTAATTTGAGTAGAACAATATAATTATTACTTCTTCTTAGCTTTTTTAGTCCCATATTTGGAACGAGCCTGATTTCTATTTTGGACACCACTTGTATCTAAGGCTCCACGTACAATGTGATAACGCACACCGGGAATATCTTTAACACGTCCACCACGAACAAGCACTACAGAGTGTTCTTGGAGGTTATGGCCGATCCCAGGGATATACGTAGATATCTCAATACCGTTGGTAAGGCGAACACGGGCTACCTTCCTCAAGGCAGAATTTGGTTTCTTAGGGGTAGTGGTATAAACCCTTGTACACACCCCTCTCTTCTGAGGAGAACCACTCGTAGGAAAGTCCTTACGTTTCAGGGCATTATATCCCCATCGCAACGCAGGTGATGTTGACTTTTGAACAATCTGTTTCCTTCCTTTACGAATAAGTTGGCGAATAGTCGGCATAGCTGCACCTCCTTTCCAATAAACAGTTTTAAGAAATCTTGGCCAGGCCAAGCTTTTCATCCATAATTGTAGCAAAAAAATAATTTTATTTTTCTAGAACTGCCGCTACTGCGGCACCGACTTTAATACCACAGACTTTGCCCAACTCTGTCATACTTGAAACTTCCTTCATCGGTATCTGTTCCTTCTTACATAGCTCGATAATCGGCAGAAGGATATGGCTCTCGGCATCCTTAGCGAAATAGACACTACTGGCCCCGCCATTTTCCAGGGCACGACTGGTTTGTTTTAACCCCACAACCATGTTTTGCACTTTTTTCAAAGATTCATCAAGCATTTTTCAATGCTTTCCTCCTCTATTCTAAAATCAGACTACACTATTTTAGCAGTAGCCTTATTCTGTGTCAAGCGTAGGGCCGCACTAAAGTTCAAAATGACAACGGCACCCTCGCTTGAACACAGAACGCAATAATTTAGACCTGTGTAACATTTTCTTGTATTCTAAGAGATCGATATTTGGACATTCCAGTCCCGGCGGGTATAAGTTTTCCGATGATAACATTCTCTTTGAGTCCAATCAATGGATCTACCTTCCCTTTGATTGCGGCCTCCGTCAGGACTCTAGTAGTCTCTTGGAAAGAAGCAGCAGACAGGAAAGAGTCAGTCGCCAGAGAAGCTTTAGTAATCCCCAGAAGAATGGGATGGAAGACTGCGGGTTCTCCGCCTTCTTGCTGGACTTTAGCATTTTCTTCTTCAACTTCGAAGATATCTACCAATCCGCCAGGCAAAAGACTGGTATCCCCGGCTTCCTCGATCTTGACTTTCCTAAGCATCTGTCTAACCATAACTTCAATATGCTTATCATTAATATCTACCCCTTGGAGGCGATAAACACGTTGGACCTCACCCAAGAGGTAAATTTGTACCCCTCTCATTCCTCTAATCTTCAAGATATCATGAGGGTTAATACTTCCCTCGGTCAGCTCATCTCCAGGGGATATAAGCTGTCCTTCACTTACTTTCAAGCGAGACCCATAAGGCACGGTGTAGGATTCGCTTTCACCGCTTTCGGTCATAACCTCAATCTCCCTACGTCCCTTAATCTCTCGTATAGTAACGGTGCCGCCTATTTCGGAGATAATGGCTTGGCCCTTAGGTTTACGTGCTTCGAACAATTCCTCGACCCTAGGTAAACCCTGGGTGATATCGTCTCCTGCTACGCCCCCTGTATGGAAGGTACGCATGGTAAGCTGGGTTCCCGGTTCTCCAATGGATTGAGCTGCAATAATCCCCACCGCTTCTCCGATTTCCACTAGACGCCCTGTTGCTAGGTTACGCCCATAACACTTTTTACATACCCCATAACGAGTCTTGCAGTTCAAGACAGTTCTAATCTCAACTTTATCATATACTTCTGCAATAGCCTTAGCTTCTTCTTCAGTGATCTCAGCATTAGGTGAAGCAAGAAGTACTCCTGTCTCGGGATGTCTGATCTCCTTAACTGGGAAACGTCCGATAAGACGTTCTTCTAGCTTTTCGATCATCTCCGGGCCTTCTTTAATATCATCAACAATAATACCTGTTTCCGTTCCACAATCCTCTTCTCGAACGATAACGTCCTGGGAAACATCGACTAGCCTACGGGTAAGATAACCGGAGTCCGCAGTCCTTAGGGCGGTATCAGCCAAACCTTTACGTGCCCCATGTGAGGAAATGAAGTATTCCAGAACTGTCAAACCTTCCCGGAAATTAGCTTTAATAGGAAGTTCGATCGTCCTTCCTGAAGGATCAGCCATTAGACCGCGCATCCCGGCCAACTGACGAAGCTGCTGAATGTTACCACGTGCTCCAGAGTTAGCCATCATATATACCGGATTAAATCTCTCTAGTGATTCCATCAGAGCATTGGTAACAGCATCATTAGCTTTTGTCCAGATATCAATTACCAAAGCCTTACGCTCTTCATCCGTAATAAGTCCACGCCGATACTGTTGTTCGGTCTTGGTAACATTTTGATCGGCTTCAGCCAAGATAGTTTTCTTAGCTTCCGGTACCTGAATATCATTAATACCTACAGTAATTCCTGCTTGGGTGGAATATCTAAAACCAAGATTTTTAATTCCATCCAGAAGGTTTGCAGTCTTATCATAACCACAACTCTGGTAAGTCTTAGCAACAATTCTATCCAAAGTTTTTTTCATTATCATCTCATTTACAAAGCCGACTTCCGGGGGAACGACAGTATTAAAAATTAATCTTCCCACAGTCGTTTCCACCAATTGGTCATTCATACGCACCTTGATCAAGGCCTGAAGATGGATAACCTTAGAATCATAGGCCAAGATGGCTTCATCAATATCCTTGAAAGTCTTCCCTTCCCCTAGGGCACCCTCTCTTTCCATAGTCAGATAGTAACATCCTAAGATCATATCCTTAGTAGGTGTAGCTACCGGACGTCCATCTTTAGGATTAAGGATATTATGGGAAGATAACATGAGTAAGCGTGCTTCAGCCTGGGCTTCAGCCGAAAGAGGTACATGCACAGCCATCTGGTCTCCGTCGAAATCCGCATTGTAGGCCGTACAGACCAAAGGATGAATTTGAAGAGCACGACCCTCGACTAAAACAGGTTCGAAGGCCTGGATACCAAGGCGATGGAGCGTTGGGGCCCTGTTTAATAATACCGGGTGTTCAGTAATCACCTTTTCCAACACATCCCAAACCTCAGGACGTACCCTTTCTACCATCCTCTTAGCACTCTTAATATTATGAGCGAAACCCTCATTTACCAGGTTTTTCATCACAAACGGCTTAAATAATTCTAAAGCCATTTCCTTAGGAAGACCACAC
>CALBJS010000094.1 GCA_937892995.1 uncultured Peptococcaceae bacterium
GACTATTTCCATCATTATTATTTTCCTTTTAACGATCTCAGCCGTATTTGCCGCGGTCATGCTGCTGTTAAACCGCAAACTCAATCAACCGATCAGGCTCTTGGCCGAAGGAATGAGAAAATTCGGGGCCGGAGACAGCAACCGGGTGGATTACCGGACAAAGGATGAAATTGGAGAACTGATCACGCATTTCAACAATATGAAAAAGGAAATTGAAGGAAAGAGAAAGGCTATCGAGGCCGTACAAAAGTCTCGGGAATACATGATTTCCGCCATATCTCACGACTTAAAAACCCCGCTCACGGCCATACGGGCCTATGCGGAAACTCTCACCGCGGAAGAGAATCTGGACAGTCAAAGCATCAAGGATAAAGCCCAGGGTATTGTTGCCAAAAGCGACTACCTGCAGCAGATGATTGACGATTTAATGATGTATAATCTCCTTACTACTGAATATCAAATGAATTTTATTACGCTGGAAGGGTCCGAGCTCTTTGAGATGCTGTTCTCGGGATATGAAGAGTCCTGCCGCGCGAAGAAAATCAAGCTGACTTCGGATATTGCTGTCCGGGGAGAATACCAGGCCGATGTCAGACAGATGACCCGGGTCATCGATAATCTTATTGCCAATGCGATACAGCATACGCCGGAAGAAGGACATATTCGCCTGGGAGCCTTTTCCCAGGATGCCCCACTCCCGGATTGGTTGGAACAAACGGTAGCCGTTGAAATCAGGCAATGGAAAAACCATGGACTGCTGATTGTGGTGGAAAATGAAGGTCAGGGGATTCCTAAGCAGGAGAAAGAGAGAATATTTCAGCCCTTTTACCAAAGTGATGTTTCCAGAAACAAAAAATCCTGGATTGGGGTGGGTCTGGGCCTGAGTATTGTCCGCCTGATCATGGAAAAACACCGGGGAGAAATAAGATTATTTTCCGAAGAAGCCGGCACTGTCTTTGCTTGTTGGCTACCTATGAAACAGAAGGAGAATGGATAATTATGAAAAAGAATAAAATAATGAAGAACCCAATTAATAGCTCAATTAGTAATCTAATTCAAAATAGAAAAACAACCAGATGTTTAATTATTGTCAGCCTGATCCTGATAATGCTGCTGGCAGGATGCAGCGGCCTGAATCAGGAAACAATCCTGCCGGAGGATATCATTCAAAAAGCCGTTAGCGTTTATGAACAACCAAAATCCTACTATGGAGAAGCAATATTGGAAATTAAGGATAACAAACAAACGGTTGAAAAACTTACCATGAAAGAATGGGCTGACAACTCTGGCAATCAGATATTAAGAAGGGTAGAGATTAATTCCGAAACAGAAGGGGAGACCATATCAACCAATAACGGCAAGGAAGTCGTTGTTTACATGAAAGAAAGCAATACTGCTATAAAAATGAACCTGGATGCCAATCTGGAAGGGATCAGTAACGATTACAAAGAACAGCTGATGAATCAGCTGAGCAGCATTGCTAAGACCCACGATCTGAGTTACCAGGGCGAAGAGGAAGTAAGTGGTTTCCAAACCTATCATCTCAGCGCCAAACCCAAACAGCAAAACAGTATCATTGGCGAAATCCATTACTGGATCGATCAAAACAGCTGGTTTGTAATCAAATCAACCTCGGAAAGTGCCAACACAACGACGGAGATGATTTATTCCAAACTTGATTTTGCACCTCAATTGGACAGCAGCCTTTTTGTCCAGAAACTTCCTGGGGATGTGAACTTAAAAGATATCGACAGTGACAGCCCGCTTCAGGAAAAAACAATCGATCTGCAGCAAGCGGCGGAAATAGCCGGCCGAGCCATTTTAACGCTCCCGGAGGATAGCGGTTATCAATTAAAGAACGTAACCTGCTTAGACTTAAGCGGTAATGACCAATTTCAGCATCAAGAAATTAATCAATCCTATGAAAAAAACGGAGCGGAAGCCCTGCTTTTAACCGCCATCATTCCAACCGGTTCTCAGGCTGCCGGTGAAGGCGGCGGGGAAGATGAACTAAAACTTCCCGGGGAAAAAGAGGTTACGCTTCGAGGACAGCAAGGTTCGGTTATTGACGATGTCATCAAATGTATCAGCTGGAGCGAAGACGGGCTTAACTATAGCATATTGATTATGGACCCCACACTTTCAATAGAGAAAGGTCTGGAACTGGCAGATTCCCTGACTGTTTAAAAACACCGGTTAGTATCACTTTATCTTTGGAGGAAACATCAAAGTGAATCAATAAAAAAAACTTCGTCAGGAAAATGATAGGCTTGATAAAAAAAATGTCACCGGAAAACAACAGAGTCATTACGGACATGGTTTGTTATCTTCGTTCCTCAAATTTATCCGACTATGACCTTGAGATTATCCGCAGGGACTTAACGGGAATGGTGCCGGAAGCCCAATTGTGCGGCGATGATTTAAACAGGGTGATTGACAGTGATTTCAAGACGTACTGTGATGAATTAATAGTCCAAGGCCGGCAGAAAACAGCTTATGATAAAATCTTGGAAATGGCTTATATTCTTATCGTCGGGGTCGGAGTACTATACCTGATCGAAATTATTCTATCACCCGCGTTAAAGCGTTCAATTCAGCTCGGGCAGTATTGGCTGCCCATAACTACAGGATTCCTGGTCTCAACAGTTCTGATTTGCATTTTGGCACTTGGCGGCTATCATTATGTAACGACAAAGTCCTTTGAATTATCTGAGCCAGGATCAAAGAGTAAATATGTCTTTGGCATTGGTTTTGCGATAGCTTGGACAGTGATTCTATTATGTAAAGTATTTCTTAAAACGGTTCTTTTGACGGTGAATATGTTTTATCCTCTGGCATTTTTTGCAAGTGCTTATATCGTATTAAATTATTGAGTGATCGGCAGGATAATCGGTATTTTGACTTAAAAAGCGAAAATTGAAAACGAAAAAAACATCTCTTTTCGCAAGAATTTCCTATGCAAAGGAGATGTTTTCGCATCCGGCAGCTATAAAACGGCAGGTGCGGTAAAAAAACAGATATCCTCATAAAATCCTTATAATCACCTCTATACTGGTAACGGGAACAAATTCAGAGGGTGATAACAATAAGAAAAACAGTTTTAAAGACCAGAAGGCTCAGTCTAAGCAGTGCCGGGAAGGACGGTGCTTAATGCTTATCAAGGTTGGAATTAATAATTAATTAATAATTAATTAATCTTTTCTTTGGATGTTTCTGTTAATATTTGAAGGGAGCAGCTAAAAAATATCGTCAATTAACTATATGGACTTACTATTTTTCTGACAGTTGAGCTATATTTGCAATAAAAAAAGCTAGTGCCAATGGGGAGGAACTCTATGCCACAGGTTAGTATCGTCGAAGAAAATATGAACCAGCATGCCAAATTTCCAGGAAAAAGAATTAAAAGAACCTTAACCTCATGGTTCCAAAAACACCGCAAGAAAAAAATTGCCGCTCTTATCCTGGCAGCCGGAGCAGTGATTGCTATCACCGTTTTCGGGGGGCAGGAACGGGGGATTTTAGTCAGTACCGCCAAAGTGGAAAAAGACAGCTTTGAACAGAATGTATTGGCCAGCGGAAAATTGGAAGTAAGCGATCAACAGGAATTCTATGCGGAAAGTAAAACTACGATACAAAATATCCTGGTTAAAACCGGTCAAAAAGTAGGTAAAGACCAGGTTATTTTACAAATGAATGAAACCAGTCTGGCTCTTGAGACTTCCCAAAAAAGGCTTGCTTGTGAAGAGTTCCGGGCCAGATTAGTCAATAGCGAGTCCAACCTAAGATTGTATCAGCAAGACTATGAACTGGCCCAAAAGGAAAATCACAATGCTAAAACTCTCTTTGCCAACGGGGCGATAAGCCAAAAGGAACTGGAAACGGCTGAAAAAAACTGCCATCAAGCCAGGGAAAAACTAATTGTGGAGCAGGATGCCAACTTGCCTCTGCTCAAGGCCCAGCTGGCTCAGGCCGAAACGGTTTATGAAGAATCCAGGCAAAAGTTGCAGAAAGCTACGGTAGTCAGCCTCAGCGACGGGGTGGTCTTAAATCTGCCGGTTAAAAAAGGCCAGGAAGTGGAAGCCGGAACCCTGCTGGTGCAAATAGGCAAGCCTGAGAACCTGCTGATAGAAACAGGAGTCAACGAGATCGATGCTTCCCAGCTGAAAATCGGCGATCGGGTAGAAATCACCAACAATGCCCTCTTGGCTGAACCCCTGGCCGGGAAAATTGAATATGTTGCCCCTATAGCCGAAGTGGCCGCCACGTCCCAGGGCGAGCAGACTCAGGTGAAAGTACGCGTCAGGGTTGAAACAGGCCAGGGAGTAGGACAATTAAAGCCCGGTTTCAATGTTAATCTGAAGGTAATCCTGCAGCAAAAGGACGAAGCCTTGCTCATTCCTTATGAAGCATTGGTGGAAAATGACGGGAAAGATCTGGTTTATGTTGTCGGTCAGGATGGTATCGTTGCGGCAAGAGAAGTTCAAATAGGCCTAAGCAACGAATTGTTTATGGAAATCGTCTCCGGTTTAGAGGAGGGAGAAGAGGTCGTCTTAAGCCCCGGTGAACAAATTAAAGATGGAGTGAAGGTGATTCGGGATGCTGCAAGTTAAGAACCTGCTCAAGGTTTACCAGACCGATAAAATCGCGGTGACAGCCTTAAAAGGGGTTTCTTTCAGCATCCCGGCCGGAAGTTTTGTCGCCGTCATGGGGCCCTCCGGCTCCGGTAAATCTACGCTAATGAATGTCCTGGGCTGCCTGGATACGCCAACCCAAGGACAATATGTCCTGGATGGTGTTGATGTTTCCCGCATGTCGGAGAACGACCTCGCAAAGGTAAGAAATAAAAAAATCGGTTTTGTTTTTCAGACCTTTAACCTCCTGCCGCGAATTTCCTGTCTGCACAATGTGGAACTGCCGATGATTTATGCCGGTCTGCCGGAAAAGGAAAGGAAAAGCAAAGCTTTGTATGCTCTGGAGAGAGTGGGACTGTTAAACAGGGGTGCCCATCGTCCCAGTGAAATATCGGGGGGGCAGAGACAGCGGGTGGCCATTGCCAGGGCATTGGTGAATAACCCGGCAATTCTTATGGCCGACGAACCTACCGGCAACCTGGATACCCGTTCGGGAGAAGAGGTTATGGCGATCTTTCAGGAACTGAATCAGGAAGGGGCGACCATCATCCTGGTAACCCACGAGCCTGAAATTGCCGGACATACCCAGAGAATCCTTCATTTTCGCGACGGCAGGCTCAAAGAAGACCTTCCGGTCAGGGAGCCTGTTCAGGCCGCGGACATCCTGGCTGGACTTCCTGAGCCAGAGGAGGAGCCGGTATGAATCTGAAAGAATGTATCCTGGTAGCCATAGAGGGCCTGCGGGCCAATAAAATGCGTTCCGCCCTGACAATGCTGGGTATCGTCATCGGGGTATCTGCAGTAATTACAGTAGTGACCATCGGCCAGGTTGGCCAAGCAGCGATCATGTCTTCCCTGGAGGATATCGGCACCAATTTGTTTCAGGTTTATC